>CABMDX010000151.1 GCA_902385025.1 uncultured archaeon
ATCATTCAAGTTCAGGTAGATTTTAGTTCATCTAAACCGGCAACCATGTTCGTTCGTTTCTGCTCTTCACTGCTTTGTTCTCCTCGGAGCTCTCCTTGATCATCTCCACCAGCACAGAGAAGACCGCAGCTTCCAGCGGATCATCCAGTATATAGAAGGCCTCGCTGGAATGCTTCTTCACCAATATCAGAGAGCTTCTGCCCGTAAACCGGGTCCTCTTTCTTCATCGCCCTGGATGCCTTCAGCCACCCGGCCGAGACAACCTTTGCGCCCTGCTTAACACTTTCAGAGCTTCTTGTCTATGGTCACTCTCCAGACAGAACTTTGCAGGTCATTCGTGCTCTTCGCGCCAGGTCTTCTCTTCTGGGCGTCTTTGGATCTGGTACCCGATATCGTCAGAATCGGGCAGGAGATCTCAAGCCGCGGAGGAGATAGGGATTATAAGGATCATGGAGAAGAGATCATGATTTGAATTCCATCTGCGCCTAAAGCTCATCATGCCAGAAATTTCCTCCAAAGGCATACCAGCATGGCATTCATCGTTAATTTAGGATCCTGAATCTTCGTTCAAGCCAGCATTATATACAGAGCAATTTACAGGAGGCTTTGGCAGGAAGTGCCCCCAATATCAATCCAATTATTAAGGGCATTCGCTGACCGCGCATCCGCATGGACTTCGAACAAAGATCACACTTTATGTCCTAGATCACTTAATGGGCCAGAAGATCTCCGTCATCCATTTTGAGTTATCCGGGACTTCACAGGGATCGGTCAGATAGGTTTCCCACATATCTTCCTCAACCTGGTATCCGTTCTCTTTTATCCAGGATTGCATTGCCTCATAAGTTTCAACAAGAGTCTCATACGGGCCGATATGCATGGCTGTAACGACTTTTCCGCTGGGCAATTTGCTTGCTCTTATTTGACCTTCCCCTTCAACTGGCATGCTGACTGGAAAGCCACATTCCATGTCGAATATACCTTTGCTCATGCTCTCCGAATTCATGCCATGCCAGTATGCAAAGGGTGCGCCAGCAGGAGCAATTCCTTTTTTGCACATAAACGTGATAATCTCGGAATAGATCTTGCCTATCCTCTCCGGAATGGTGGCCATAGTCGCGCTTTCCCTGATGGTTATCGTTGGCTGCTCACTTATCCCTCTAATCTGGACATTAGGCTTCATTTTAACATCTCCCATTTATTCTGCATGGATCGCTTATTCCTATGTTCCGAATACCCGATCCGTTGCTGGCGTTATGAACTTGATCCTAACAGATCAATGTAAATTGGCATGAAAGCAATTATACCGAGGAATATGCGGCGAAAGTGATTTTACATGAAAGTGTGCCCGCGCCCAAACCAAATCCTTTTCTTGCTAGAGAGCACATAGTTGAACAAAGCTATCCCTGTGCTTCTTGACCTAAGAGACAGCATGGAAGAAGTGCGAAAGAATACCGCTGTCACGCCGCAAATCCTGGAGGAAATAAAAGGCATGAGGGAAGATATCCAACCAGGATATGGAACCAATTTCAGGCAAGTTCCAAGCCGATGTAAGAGCTATAAAAGAACGCTTGGGCATGCAGTGATACCAAGGCCGGCCCGAAGAAGAGAACAGGTTTCGCACATGCAAATCGAACGGCAAAGGCACACCGCACTGCAAGCAATGGGCCAATCATGGTGCTGCACTGCAAGACGAAATTGGGTCTAGTTCTTTTACCGATATAGATTCAATAAATAATTCAGACTCTATGGGGGACGCTGCGATGGCATTTTTCGCGCATTAAATCGCCTCCTCAAGTCCGTAGCCCTATTGGCCAAGGGACAAAATCTCGCGAGACTCAATCTCCCATTGAGCCAGAGAAAAATGCGCCAAATGATCAATCAGAACGATTTTAAAGGCTTTCCGCGAAAAAGGAACGCTATTTCCTCAAATCTCCCGCAACAACTCCATCGTTCGTTCTGTCATATTTTCTTATATTGTTCATAGAGAGGGCATGGTGCAAGATAAATTTGAAGCGAACGCCCAATGCAAATGCATCGGACGCAGGATATGCTAAGACTAAATTGGAATGATTCGATATTGAGGTAATAAGGATGAAAATATGGCAATATTTAGCAGCACTTCTGTTGCTGGGAGCCATGGCTCTGACTGCGTCAGCAGCCGACGATGTCACTTTGACTGTCCATGTCCATGAAGGCAGTCTCGATGGAACACTGCTCAAAGGTGTAGAGATAACGGGAACAGATGCAGCAGGAACTGCTTTCGAGGGGACAACGGATTCCGATGGTCAGGCTGCCATAAGCGGAGTACCGGGAAGCTGGACATTTACCTTTGAAAAGGATGGCTATGAGACGCTTTATCTGATGTACAATGCGACCATAAGCGAGGATACAGCCGCATATCTCGAAAAATCCTCCTGAGATCAAATTATGCCGTTCTTCCAAGACGGATAGATCGTCTATTGCTGCATATGCCTGCAGCAACCTCCTCTTTTTCCTCCTGAGAGCCTCACCTCGGATGGAGCGGTCCAAGACCTTGCTGGTTCAAAAAAAATATAATCTGCTTCCATAATATAAGTTCTAACAATAAAATGGCAAGTCTTGCTCTTCAGAATGGCTGGCCGATCCCATCACCTCCATTAGCGGATAGAGATCAACCGAAATGCAAAAGCAAAAAATAATAATACTAGTATGATGAATGCATCTTTTGGTGATCGACCTTTGAGCATGTGCGAATCCAGAACAATCTGGTGGGACGACGGCCTCTGGCTGATTGATCAAACCCTTCTGCCCGGCGAACTTATTCCCATCCAGATAAAAAGCATCAAGCAGCTCGTTGAGGCCATAAAGTCCCTGCGCGTGCGGGGTGCGCCTGCACTCGGGGCTGCAGGAGCCTATGGGGTTGCGCTTGCAGCAGAGCTTTCCGGAGCCACTAATTATCTGGACATGATCTCTGAGCTGGAAGTGGCTGCAGATATGATCAGAGGCTCGCGGCCCACTGCCATCAACCTTTCCTGGGGAGTGGATCGAGCGCTTCGAGCAGCGACAGGCCAGGAAAGCTCTGAGGAAATTCGCGAGGCGGCGCTTCTTGAGGCTGAGGAGATTGCAGGAGAGGATATTCGCATTAATAAGGCCATTGGCAAGAACGGTGCCAAGCTCCTGGAGGATGGAGATAATGTCCTCACACACTGCAACGCGGGAAGATTGGCCTGCGTAGGCTGGGGAACGGCACTGGGCGTCATCAGATCGGCCGTTGCCCAGGGCAAGAGCATCCACGTTTATTCCTGCGAGACAAGGCCACTCTTTCAGGGATCGCGACTTACTGCCTGGGAACTGGCCAATGATGACATCCCTGTGACGCTCATTTGCGACAGTATGTCCGGCAGCCTGATGCGCAAGGGGAAAATCGACAAAGTCATAGTAGGTGCGGATCGCATCACCAGGGATGCGGTCTTCAATAAGATCGGAACATACAGTCACGCCGTCCTGGCAAAATATCATAAGATTCCATTCTATGTGGCTGCGCCCCTTTCCACATTCGACCGGATGCATGTGGAGGAGGATATCGCTGTGGAGGAGCGTGATCCTCAGGAGATCTGTTTCCTGGGAAAAGCCCGCCTCGCGCCCGAGGGCATAGATGTCTATAACCCGGCCTTCGATGCCACGCCTCTGGAGCTTGTCGCGGGACTGATCACAGAGAAGGGCATCTTCCGGCCTCCGCTCATGCCGCCACTCTAAACGATAATAATCTTTAAGGATCGATTGAGGGATTAGAGATCATGAATGCAGATCTGGCAGTGATCGGTGGTATTGGATTTGCCCTGGAGGGCATGGCAGACGAGATTGAAACGCCCTACGGGCATGTCTCAGTTATACGCAGCAGACTGAAGGGGCAAAAGGCTATCTTCATTTCTCGACATGGAGATGGTCACCTTCCGCCTCACAGGGTCAACTATCGGGCCATAATCTCTGCTGCAAAAAGAAGCGGCGCCGAAAGGATAATTTCCACAAATACGGTTGGAACCATGGCAGGCCACGCGCCTGGCAGCATATTCCTGCCCAATGACTATGTGGAGTTCACGAAGAGCCGGCCAAATACATTCTTCGAGGAAAAGGCGGTCCATGTAGGCATGAGCGAGCCTTATTGCCCGGAGATACGCGCTGCGCTCACCGAGGCGGCGCATTCGCTTTCTCAAGATGTCTCCGAAGGCATTTATGTCTGTGCAGAGGGGCCGCATCTCGAGTCCCCTGCACAAATCAGAATGATGCGCCCGTTTGGGGATGTGGTGGGCATGACCGGCTACCCTGAGGTCGTGCTGGCCAAGGAGGCTGCACTCTGCTATGCGTCGCTATGCATAGTCACCAATCCTGCCTGTGGCACTGCAAAGCAATGCACAGACCTCAATGCTTCAGAGATCAAAGATTTCATGCTAAAGTGCAGCGAGACTGTAGGTGAGATAATTTACCGTGCGGCGCAATCAATTCCCGAAAAAAGGTCCTGCCGCTGCAAGGATGCGCTGTCTGAGGCTGCAATCTAGCTCGAAAAGAAGTGTAGATTTCAATGCAGCCTGTGCTCAATAAACTTTATATATTACTTTATACAGTTAGTAAATGACTATGCATCCAAGACGAATTGCGGGATTGCTTTCATTTGTCGGAGCCTCTCAATTCTTTCTTTTTATGCTGGTTTGCGAAGCACTTTATCCGAATTACAGCATTTCAAAAAATGTCATAAGCGATCTTGGTGTCGGTTCTACTGCGGCCATCTTCAACAGCTCCATTATCATCCTGGGGATGATGATTATTTTTTCTGCAATATTGCTTTACTCATCTCATAAATCCATTCTATTCGGCATC
>CABMDX010000152.1 GCA_902385025.1 uncultured archaeon
GGAAGAACTTCTTAGGATCGTTAGGGGTAGCTTCTATGGCTTGGCTGGAAGTCTTTCTTTCGCACGAATGTGGATTCCCAGATTCTTGCACGATAAGTTAAACTTGTTATGCTAAGAACTATAAATGGCAGAAGAGATTTGGTTTTGATTTCCGCCTCCAGGTGAGAAGATTATGGATGAAATGGACAAGGACTTTTTAAAGGCCGCAGAATTTCACGGCCACATCTGCCCGGGTCTTGCTATTGGCTACCGGGTAGCAAAGTACGTGCGAGAGCATTACCCCCGCTCAAGAGATGAAGAGCTTGTATGCATCGCTGAGAACAGCTCCTGCAGCGTGGACGCCATCCAGGCGCTCCTCGGCTGCACCTCTGGCAAAGGCAACCTGATTTTCAAGGATTACGGCAAGCAGGTCTTCACCTTTTACTCCCGTGAACGAGAAAAGGCTCTGCGGATCTATTTCAAGGGCGATGTCTTCGATGGACTCGCTGGGCTTCGGCTGAAGTCAGCGAGGGGCGAGCTTGACGAGAACGGGAAAAAGGAGCTTGAAGCCATGCGTTCTCAGTTCATCCGGAAGATTCTAACAGCGCCAAACGAGGAGCTGCTCTCCATTCAGGATGCCACCATCCCTGCCCCGGAAAAGGCCAGAATCTATCCTTCTCTTAAGTGCCAGGAATGCGAAGAGGCATTCATGGAGATCCTTGGAAGGACTGCCGGAGGCAAGGTGCTCTGCAAAAGCTGCTTTGAGAAAATTGTATGTTGATTAACCTAAAGAAACCAAAAATGATGTAATCACTGGAAAAATTATCCCGGCAGATCTATTGCCGGGATCGAGTATCAAGCTCTTATTTTTTAGCTCTTTCTAGCCGTAGGTCGTACTGGACTTGTATGAGTAATAGGTGTGACCTGTCGAGGGAAATGTGTAAGTTACCTGGCCTTGGCTGTATGGATAGGGATTCGGGCTGGAATACGAACTCGGATATGGGTTCACCCAGTATCCACCAGGGCCGTTAACATAGATGTAGGCATAATTGCTCCATCCGCCACAGTAGTACTGGAGGATGTGCCAGCCAGGGGTGTCGGCAAAGAACCATCTTTTGTACCATCCTGGATAGTAGACATTTCCTGCATACTGAGTATCAAGCATGCCATTGGGATACCATTCATAGAACCAGATATTTCCTCTTCCTTTGGTGTTCATCCATAAGGGCAGATTTGCATAGAGATTGCAGCTTGCCACCGTTCTTGGAGCATAGGAGACATAAAGGCTATTGGATGCGGTTCCGCCGGGAGGAAGGATCATCTGATAGACCGCTTTGTTGCTGGTAGCACCCATCGCAACCTGGGGCGCTGCGGCATAGGCAGAGCTCTGATCGGCCATCATAAAATTCTGAGACCTCTCCCGAGTGCTGGGGGCCTGACTGGAGGCCGTCATATCTATGTCAGTCGGCGCCTGTATGCCGAGCTGATCAGGGGGCGTCGGGGTTGTGGGCTTGGGCGCACCGCCGGAAGTGCTGGTTGCGTAATCATTCGGCACTCCAGATGATGCTCCGCAAAGTAGCATCACAGAGATTACGAACAATGCAAACAATAATGTCCTTCTCATATGAAAACACCTTACCTATTTATTGCACTTCAAATGTAAATAACTATCCATAAAGTTTATTATATATATATTTTTTTTATAAAATATTATTGATCTTTATTCTCCCTCTTTCCGCTTTCTATCCCGCAAATCTCGTTGCCATAAGATAGAGGCCATGAGACCATTCGTCAAATGAGATCACTTTCGCCCCGCAAGGATCATGCTCTTATTTTGGGGAGGAGAATTTTCCATCTGTGATTAAAGGCAAGGAAGCCTACATAAAGAAATTGACTGCCAACATGTATATACCTTCTATTGAGGTGGGCAAGGAGCTTGACGGCAGCACTCCCCCTTCGGTCTTCATAGGAAGCTGGAACTATCCCAGGGTCTATGCCGGGCCGATGATAGCTCCTGAGCATGGAAACACTGCAATAATGGACCGTCCAGAGTCTTGGATACCGGAAAAGATGAGCCAGGAGGAGATCATAAGATTCCGGCTGAACCTGGTGCGGGGCAAGAAGGCGGTCCAGGTCACTCACCTGGAGAACCGCTTTGTGGAAAAGCTGCAAGATATTTCCCTTTCAGCTTCTTCCGTGGAGAGCGAGGTGCAGTTCGGTCATGCTCCCTCGGGAATGTCTCTTGGCGATGAGCATATTCCATTCGGGCCCAGCGCGCCTTTGGAGAGGTTTGAGATCGGCAACTCTCGATGGGACCGGAACCTGGAAAAAACTTACTATGATGGCGACCTGCTGGCCGCTGACGCAGTGGCCCTTCTGCATCAGAATGGCCTGCCATTTTCCAGCATCCAAAAGGCATTCTCTGTTGGAGCCATCGGCACCAGGAAAAGGCGCAGACTCGTCCCTACCCGCTGGTCCATCACAGCCTGTGATAGCTTGCTGGCAGGGCGTCTTCTGGCAAAAGTCAGGGACTACGATATAATTGATTGCTGCCAGGTACGGGAGTTTGCAAGCCTGA
>CABMDX010000153.1 GCA_902385025.1 uncultured archaeon
AGATGTCAGGATGCTGATGCAGGATTACCACGATGTATTGGAGATGCGACCTGGCATCTGAATGATTATATGGCAGGAACTGCAAAGCAAAAGGAGTATGAAGGTGGCCCCAAATCAAGAAAGCGACAGGACCGACGCCAAAATCAGCCGATTTGAGCGAAAGGTAATAGAAAACGAGGATACAACTTACCGGATTGTCTCCAAGAGCGTCACCGAGTATCATTTTATTGTGCCATACATTCTGGCAGAGGATGAGAGGGTGGAAGTAGGTCAGATATTCTCCATCAGAGATCGTGGCCTGACCTTCCTGGCCAGGGTCCTGAACATAGAGCATGCGTCCAACTACGATGGCCACTGGGATACCACCATGAAGGGGACCCAGTTCTTCGATCAGGATCAGATATTCAACCGCGTTATAGCTGAGCCGCTGGGCTGCATCCCTGAAAAGGGCGGCTTTAAAAAGTCCAGAACACTTCCCACCAAATTCGCGCCTGTATCGCGTGCTGAGACCGGTGAGTTCAGGTTTTTAAGAGACGTCATGGGCGACATCGAGGTTGGATTTCTCAGAAACGGATCGCGACTGGTAGAGGCGATCCCTGTGGCGCTGCATAGCGAGGCTATGGATCACCACATGGGCGTCTTCGCAACCACAGGCATGGGAAAGTCCAACTTCATGAAGGTCTTCGCAGCCTCCTGCATGCGCCTGGCGGCCCTTGGAAAGTCCAAGTTCGGGCTCCTTATCGTCGATCCGCATGGAGAATACCTGAAGGGCAAAGGAGAGGTGAAAGGGCTAAAGCACCTCAAGAGATACCAGGAAGGCCTGGCCTGCTACTCCACAGACAGGAAGAATGCCCAGGATCCTGGAGTCGAGGAGCTGGCCATCTCAAAGAGCGAGATCCGCCCGGAGGATATTGCCCTGCTCTATGACTGGTCGCCACCTCAAAGAGATGCTCTGGAAGCCATATCCAGAATATTTGACTCTGGAGACTGGTTGGAAGAGATATTGACAAACGAGGGCCTCGTCAAGATGGTTCAGGAGGGATTCAGGGACTCCACCGTCAAGGTTCTGGCTCTCAGAATCGAGAACGTCCTGGCGATAAATGAGTATGTCATGAAGAGGTCCAGCATTCCCAATATCCTGGCCAATTTGGGGAAAGGAAAGGTGGTGCTGGTGGACATTCCCAGGATGAGCGATCGCTCTGAACTCTTCCTGCTCTCCGTTATCTCACGCCACATCCTGGATGAATATAAAAAAGATGATGTGCCCGGTCGCAAGAACTGCCTCATCACCATCGAGGAGGCGCAGAGAGTTCTGGGGGCCGGCAGCAACACCTCGCGCTTTGAGAGCATTGCCCGCGAGGGCCGCAAGTTCGGCGTGGGCCTGTGCGCCATCACTCAGCAGCCCAAGCTCCTCGACCGGCAGCTTCTCTCGCAGTTCAACACCCTGGTCGTTATGGGCCTGGGGGACCGCAATGACCGCCTGCAGCTTGAGGAATCGGCGAAGCAGGACCTCTCCTCGCTGGACATCGAGATTCAAACTCTGGAAAAGGGTGAAGCAGTTGTCTCAACCCTCGATATTCCTTTCCCGGTTCCCGCCCGGATTCATCGCTTCGAGGAATACCTGCGCCGCCTAGAAAAGGAAGAAAATGAGGAGAGCCTCATTGCCAGAGGTGGCTTCAAGCCTTTTCTGGAATAGGGTGGTAATGCTTTGAAGATAGTTCATCTGGCAGATTCGCATCTCGGCTTCTCAAGCTACAGCCGCCTGGATGAGCACGGCCAGAACCGGATCGAAGAGATGGTCTATAAAGGCTTCGAGCTGGCCATAGACAGAATCATTCAGGCTCGTCCCGATGCCGTTGTTCATGCAGGCGACGTGTTCCACCACGTGCGCCCCAAGATCAGGCCGCTGGTGGTCTTTCAGAGAGGTCTCTTTCGGTTGATGGAAGAGGGCATACCGATAATCGTGATCAGTGGCAACCATGATGCCCCCAAGAGCTTTGCCTCGACCAGCCCCTTTCGTCTCTTCGAGGGCTTGCGGGATGTGCATATTGCGCAGCGCTACAAATACGAGTCCTTCGAGGTGGGCGACGGCAATTTTCACTGCATTCCTTTCTGCCTGGAGCAGCAGGACTACCTGAAGGAGTTTGAAAACATCAAGCGCCAGGGCCGGGATGTGCTTGTAATGCACGGCCTGGTGGAATCCCTGCAAAACAGGAAGATGAGGAGCGTGGGGGAGCATGAGATCCTTGATAGCTTCCTGAAAAGCGACTTTGACTACATAGCTTTAGGGCACTTTCACGGCCAGGCGCCCATTGCCGCCAATGCCTGGTACAGCGGCTCGGTGGAGTATTTCAACTTCGGTGAGGCCCAGGACAAAAAGGGTATGCTGCTGGTGGATCTGGAGACAGGCGAGGCAGAGCCGCTGCCCGTCAGGCCGAGGTACATGATCGATCATCCTGCCGTGGACTGCTCTGGGAAGGGCTCAGGAGAGATTGCCGAATGCCTCCTGCAGCTTTGCCAGGAAGAAAGCGTCAGAGAAAAGATGGTGAGAATCACCCTCAAAAATGTCAATCGTGCCGCCTTCAGGAGCATAGACCAGGGTCGGCTCAGCCGCCTGGGAGCGTCTGCCCTTTACTTTAAGATCAAAACGGAGTTTCAGGACGAGTTGGAGCACCTGGAGCGGCCGGTGGACAGGCTGAGGCTGGATGAAGAGTTCGCCGGATTCATGGAAGAAGAGGCCGCGAGAGAGAGAATACCAAAAGCGATTAAGGGCGACGTGGTGGCCTATGGATCGGAGATGATGAAAAAGGCGGCAATGGCGAGAAACAGGGAGGCCCTGGATGCATCTGAATAAGCTCGTCATGCGCAACTTCAAAAAGTTCCGCCGTGCCGAAGTGCAGTTTCAGGACGGGCTCACCGGCATCGTGGGAAGCAACGGCTCCGGGAAGAGCACCATAGTGGAGGCAGTGGCCTGGGCTCTTTACGGCAACAGGGCTTCAAGCATAAAGCGGGACTACATCCGCAATGCTCATGCCGGGGACTCGGACCCGGTGGAGATACGACTTGGACTGTCACTGGGAAAACAGGAGCTGGTCATCTACCGGGCCATGAAGGGGAAGAGCCTCCTGCCCGAGACATATCTGCTGCTGGACGGAAAAAGAATTGCAGCAGGAACAAAGGATGTGGACATGAAGCTGGAGGAGATCCTGAAGATCAGCTACCAGGACTTCATGAAGACCTTCTATGCCAGGCAAAAAGATCTGGACAATCTTCTCAAGGAGTGGGGCACCGGCAAGAGGGAGTATTTACTGAAACTCCTGGGCCTTGACGACATCAGGGAGAGGGCCATCGAGATGATCAAGGCCGATCGGGCCACTATTGACGAGAAGAAGAACCGGCTAGTAGGTGCCCTGGCAGAGATCGGGGATGCCCAGGCGCGGCAGGAAAAGGCAGCCCAGGATCTCCTGTCTGCAGAAAATGGGCTGAAAGAGGCGGAAAAAAGGCAAATCCTCCAGCAAGAGGCAGAGGCGCGGCGCCGGGGAGAGCTGGAGATTTGGACCGAGAAGATGCGGAGGCATTCTCTCCTCTGCGAAAGAGAAAAGAGGCTGCAGTCTCTGGAAGAGGAGCATCGAGAGGCCCTGCGGCAGGAAAAGCTGAGGCTGGAGGAGATAGAGGCCTCCAAGAGAATGCTCGCGGCTCTTGTGCCGAGCCTGGAGAGGCTGGAAGCCGTCCGGGCCAGGCTCGACTCTCTGGAGCCGAAGAGAAGGGAATATGAGGAGAAATCCCGACTCATAGCAGCAGCCGAGGCTGGTATATCAGCCGCGAAATCCGCCTGCCAGGAGAATGAAAACAGACTGCTGCTGCTTGAAAAAGACGCGAGAGAGCTGGAAGCGCTGCGGCCAGAGGAAAAAGAGCATGAAGAGCTTCTGGCGCAGTTGCGGAGCCTCGAGAACCTGAGGGATAGGTTCGTCGAGATTGCAGCCCGGCAAAAGGAGGAGGCAATCAGGCTGGAGGCAGCCAAAGCCAATCTGGCCAGGCAGGAGACAGCTATCAGGGATCTTATGGCTGCCAGAAGCCGGCTGGAGGAGATCCTTCCGGCAAAGGACGAGGAGGCGAGGCTGAGGGAGGAGATGGCGGATCTCCTGCTGCATAAGCAGAAGCAGCAGGAGAAAGAGGGCATGCTCATCCGCCAGAGGGCTCAGCAAGAGCGAAAGGAGAGGCTGGAGGGCAAGGCAGCCATCGCCTGCCGCGAACTGGATGCCCTTGGCAAGCTGGAGGAGCGTGAAGCAGAGCTGCGCAGCCAGG
>CABMDX010000154.1 GCA_902385025.1 uncultured archaeon
AAAACCCGTTTCCCCAAGTAAGCCTACTTGGGGGGTGTCATGTAGTTCCAGCGCCAGACCTTGAAGCTTAACGCCATTATCCCAAGAAAGATCGCCAGTATCAACAGAGACTGAAGCCCCACAATGATATTTACTGCGTCCATACCTACACCGGAGGAGAGTCTTCTCTTTCATCGGATAAATGTTTTGGTATTCGCATTCTGCCTGGCAAGCATGCTGCAGACAGGCGATGGCCAGCTGCACGCTTTTGCATTTTTATCTGCAACGGAAAACCCTGGCCTTTCCGGATGCAAATTCAACTCTTTAGAGTGCTGATCCAGGACAAAATAAAAAAAGAAAAATCGCCGTGCCTATACATTGAGCTGATAGGCATTTCCGGCGCCAAAGTACTTGCTGTCCGAGAATGAGAAGCCACTGCCGTAGACCGCAATAGTGTGATACTGGTTTCCGGTCACACTGAAGGTCACAAATCCCTGTGATCCGCCGTTCATTCCTTCTGTTGCCACGTAATTTCCATCAACATAGACCGCATATCCTCTGAGCCAGCTCGAAGCGACGGTGACGCTGGAGAAGCTGTATATGGGCTGTTGGTATGGTTCTACATCAATTGCAATTACATTGCTCGGCTGGCCGCCAATATTGAAGAACAATTGATGCTGGCCCACCTGGTCGGCATAAAAATCTATCTGATTGTAGGCATAGAAGCTATGGCTCTTGGCATCCAGCGTGTCGTCGGGATAGATCTCATAAAGATAGCCGAGGCCTCCTGCAGGCGAGATTGCCGTAAGGGTGAGCACCGAGCCGAGGGGAACCACGGCATATTGAGACCAGCTATTGGTGCCCCGTATCCAGAGGGAGTTTATGCCCGTGCTCGTGGCATAGGATTTGTATTGTGAGTAGGGAATGGCCTTTTGCGCCGAGCCGAAATAAAGCATCGCAGGCTCCGAGCCTTTCAGGTCAAATTTGGTAGGCGCTGTGACCTGATCCTTGGGCGCTTCAGATGTGGAGCGGTAGTACTGAGAGAACTGCTCAAAAGCGCTCTGGTCTATGGCCTGGCCGCTATCCTGGCCTGGTCCCTGGTAGGTAGCAGGACTGATAATCTGGCTGCTGCCTGTTTGCAGGTTAAGCTGCAGCTTCTTGGTTTGAATGGATCCCTGCGCTCCTTGAGAGGTGCCCGCATTGGCAGTTGATTCCGACTGAACCATTGGCATCTCGCTCCAGGATGCAGTTATTTTGGATCCCTTGCTGCCGGAGGCACCAGAAGGCCCGGATTCCAGCAGAATTCCTTGATCGGAAGAGGCTCCTGTTACCACTATCACTCCCTGCATCCCCTGTTGAAGGCTGCTATGATAATTGTAGCTACCAGGATTGCTGAAAAGAACCTGGAAATTCTTTCCGGGAGCGATTTTTCCGGAATCGAATAATCCCTGCTCATCGCTGGTGACAGTATGCTGCACATTATCCTGATTATTCCATGTCACGGTCGTTCCTGCAGGCACGGTCAGCGTTGATGGCTGGAAGGAATTGTCCTTGATGGTCACTAGCTTTGCAGCAGCATCCGCAGACACATCCAAAATCCCGCCTGTATTGAAGGAGATTGGATTTTTCACCTTCTGCTTGTTCTGGTTATTCTCTGCGGAGCATGAGAGGCCGATCAGTCCGATCAGCGCGACCAGCAAAACGATTGCTGTAAGTTTTTTCATTGAACCTTACCCCCATTTCCTTAATTCTATGCTATAGGCAACAACCTTTGAGGATAAATATTTTATTTGCTTCTATTGGGCTTTGGAGTAATCTGCAAATGCAAGCCACCCGGGCGAGCGACCATCGGGACCTGTCTGGCCGCGCGCAAGCGGGCTTGCCTGTGCATGCATACTCACGCTCGCGCTCGGGCATGGGGGCGGGAGTGGCCAGGAGGGCAGGACTTGGTATTGGGTGGCATTTGCAGCCGGGATGGCTTCTGCGATCTCGGACAAGTCGCCTGTCGCTGGCCACTGGCCAAAGTGTGCATGGAGAAACGATGGCTGAACTCAGATCCCTGCATGTAGGGCGCTCATTTGCATGCGGGATCAATCTTTCAGATCCTTCAACAGGTCTTCAAAAGTGTCGCTCTTAACCTCTTCTCTTTCAAATGCGCTTCTGGCTTCCAGAACCTCTGCGATGGTGATTATGCATTGTGGGGCAGCCTACTTGCGAGTGAATCCTCCAGGCAATTAACTGCCCGAGCCGAGATGAAGCCAAGGCGGAGGCCTTGTAGGCAGACTGAAAAGTTATTCATGATGTATGATGATCAAAAAATTAAGCTAAAAATAGTTTATATTAATATCTTAAGCAAATCATCGATATTAAGTATATATTTACTTAATTCTTTATTGAATCCCTCGGATCTTCTATCAAATAAAAAAGACATCGATCTTGAAAATTCTAAAACATTAAAAGCAAATGAATTTAAATCCTCGCCAATTTTTGAATCGGCCTCTAACGGATAATTTGAGGCAATAACTAGGATTTGACCAATTATAGAATCGATTCTATTTTTAATATCAAACGAATAAAAATACGGTGATTTGCTAGTCATCCTTTCTAATATCACTTTTAATTCTCTGAGTTTTGACGCGGCAATTAACTTCCATGATGCATAATCCAATTGGGCATAAGATATTGAAATATCAGGATTTTTTATCCAAATTCCTCTTGCAACATTCTCCTCTAATTTTTGTAATTCTTCGCTTATCTTCTTATCGTAATTCGATAAATCCTCTACGCTTTTCACCACATCCTTTAAGTTCATATCTTCATCAGGAATTAAATCCTTATATACCGATAGATCTAGAACTTGCTCGTAATCTCTTAGTTCCTTCTTAAGACCACCTTCATATGAAATCTTGACCAAATAGCTCATTGGGAAATCGTCTCTATTTAGATATATGTGTGAAACATCAAACATCGTTTCCAATTCATGACCAGGCGGAAGTGAACTTAGGCCATTCTTAATCAGAGGCAAATCATGAATCTTATCACCAAAAATACTGCTCATTAGCTCTGGTTTAACTCTTATTTTAATATCTTTTGCAACGCTTTTTCCAATGTTCTTAATGCCAAAAAACATCATATGCTTATTGATATTAATAAATGGAACAACGTAGGGTGCACTTTCTTGATCCCTTGCTTCTTTCATTTCCTCTATCATCTTTTCGGAAGCTTTAGCTGATTCTTTTGTGGATGAGGCCATTTGCCATGTTTTCCATACATATAATACCAAGAAAAAAAGACTTAAAACCTGAACTATGAATAATGCTATTTGTATTATGAACAAAATATGTTCTTTCTCGCCCCAAATATCAGCAATATTCATGATAGATACTACCTTTAATTAATTTACTCTACTTTCCAACTTTTAGCCCTATCGCTTTGAGCTTGTAAAGCAGTCCACCCTCGTCGGGTATTGGTAGGTTAAAGCAATCCATAACATAAATCATCAAATCGACAATG
>CABMDX010000155.1 GCA_902385025.1 uncultured archaeon
CTGCGCGGTCTGACCCGGAATCGACCAGCCACGCAACCGCTCCCCATAAGTATACTCGAAGCCCGGATTTTGGCGGCTCTGGAGCTGCAGAGCATATTCCTCCAGACGCTCTTCATTCCAGGAGTACTCAGAAGGTATCATCTCGCGATATGGGTCTTCCACCACGATCAGAAGAGACAGGAGCTCGCGTATCCTGGTGCCTCGTTCGTCACAGATCTCCTGTCCCTGCCGCCAGATGAGATTGAGACCACGCCTCCATGCGTCGGATATAGTCCCGGCGCGAATGAATCTACCCATTTTTATCATAAAGAGACCTCAGGATTTTGTCGCGGGAGATTTCAAAGACCTGAAGAAGAATCGACATTATGCTTTGCATGAACCTCAAAGATGCTTTCCCTGCAGCTCTTCCAGCGCCTCTGGAGGAAAGGCCTTGATGATATCGATCTTTTTCACGCAGCGGGTTGGGATGCCATACTTTTTGGCGACCGGCTTCAGCTCCCTCATGCTGTAATTCCGAGCGATTTCCTCTACGTCCATAGCATCTGTTTTCCCCTGCCAAAGTACTTTAAGTTTTTCGGATCCATAACCGCTCACGAGAAAATTGCCGCCTTCCTCCTCCGTTATCTGCAATATGCTGCCAGGAGGGAGAGGCCATGCAGCTCTATCCCCAGCCCCCCGAAGCTGAACTTTACTCCGATCAAACCAAAGTGTATTGATATTATGAGTAATATAAATAATAATTCCAGCAGGATGGTCAGAGCCAGGATATAGATCATCATCCCGGGCATCTGAAAAATTTCGAATACAAAATCCCACAGAGTCCTTCCCACGACCATTCTGCCTTCACCCAAGCGTACCGGAGAAGATTCTTTGCCAGGTTGATAAAGTAGCGCAGTGCGCATGGAGCGAAAGTGATCAGAGGAAAACATATTTTATAAATAGGCATCAGTAATTGATCCTAATGGGAGACTTCGAGTGGGCGCTGGTAGGCGCATTGAATTCATTCTTCGAGAGAGAGGGCATTGCCGCCATAGCCTACCGGCTCAAGCAATCTCGCTTTGCAGCCCAGATGGTAGACATACTGGTAGACTCAAGGCATCCCGAATACTACCTGGCCATCGAGTGCAAGAGCGTGGACGCCCGCAAGACAAGATCGCTATACTTCAAGCAATACTTCAGCTCGGGGGCTGGCGCGCACCAGCTCACCCGCGAGACGGAGTTCATCACCCGCTCAGGAAGACAGGGCATCCTGGCAGTGGAGCTGCGCCGGGGCGGCGGCAAGCCCAGGTCAGCACATCTCGTGCCCTGGGGGCATGTCTTCCAGAGATATAGCGCCGGAAAATCGGGGATCACTCTGGAAGAGATCGAAGAGAACCCTCCCCTGGAGAGAAAGGGAGGCTCTTATGAGCTCTCCCGGCTGGATATTGTGCGCATCTCAGGATACTACGATCTGGCCATTCAGGACCCGGATTTTTCTGGCGATGAATTCGGGGAATAAGCCAGAAGCCTATGGACCCTATGGACCCTATGGATTTGGCGCAAAAGAGCCCCAGAGAGCCGACCCTCTGTTCAGACTCCGCCTGCCACCTCAAAGGCCGAGACCATTTCCTTGAATATGGGCTCCAGCTTTTCCTTCATATCAGGCCTGACTTCAGCCATTTTGAGCATGCCTATGATCATAATGGACTGATGAAGCTCGGAGATCTCATCGGAGATGTCTTCCATTGCCTCTCTTATTCCAGAAAGCTCTTCTACGATGGCCTGAAGTTGAAGGTCTTTTTCCTTGGTCATTTCCAAATTCCTCCGCGGTCAATGGTATGTCATCATAAATATAGGTAGCATATTGTAAAGCATCCAGACAATTTTGCATCAATGCAGCAAAGCCAACCGTCAGCTCGTTTTTTCGATATCATTAGGAGTTTATCAAGACAATTTTAATTTGAGCAAGCAGGATTGGATTAACCTTTTATTCTAGACCTGCAATTCCTGGAAGCATGAAGCTTCCGGGCACGGCAACGCAAGAGGAGAATATCTATATCGCCATGGGAAAGCTGAACATTCACCCAGATCACGTCTTCCTGGACATCGGCTGCGGTTCGGGAGCTGTATCCCTGGCAGCCTCGCGCTTCACGAACAGAATTTACGGCCTGGATGTGCGGGCGGAAGCGGTGGCGGCTTCCCGCACCAGGGTTCCCAAAGGCTGCTTTTTCCTGGGCGAGGCAGGAGAGCTTCTGGATGATCTTCCCGCCATCGACCGATGCTTTATCGGCGGCACCCGCAAAATCGCTGAATTCTTTCCCCGCCTGCTGAAGAAAGCGTCTCCCGGCTGCATTATCGTGGCCGATCTGGCGCGAATGGGAATCGCCGCCCAGGTTGCTGCCATGATGAAAGAGGCCGGCATATTTCAGGAGCTTATTCAGATACATATTTCACGGGGCTACGACCTGGCAGGAGATATGGCCCTGAAACCCGTAAATCCAATCTTCATGGTGATAGGCAAATGCTGATAGGCATATCTTTGGGTCCGGGAGATCCGGAGCTTTTGACCCTTAAGGCAATATCAAGCCTTAAGAAATGCAGCAAGGTATTCGTTCCAGGAGAAATGGCAGCAACGCTCGCCCGTCCATACTGCGACCCGCAGATCCTGCAGTTCCCCATGATTGAGGATGAAACAGAGCTGGAGAGGATCTGGCAGAAGAATGCCGAGATCGTGGCGGGCTATGCAGCCGAAGGTTTAGCGGGCTTCGCCTGCATCGGGGATGTCAATACCTTCTCCACCTTCAGCCACCTGGAGAGAGTTATAAAACAAAAGCATCCCGGGATCGATGTCGCGACCATCCCTGGTGTGGGCGTTGTGCCGGCCGCAGCCTCGCGCTTTGGCGCCGCTCTGGAGAGCTCCTTTACGGTCTCGGACGGCTCCGAGGTTGAGACGGTCATCAGGATGAAGGCCACAAGGCCCAAAAAGCTGGCCCAGGAGCTGCAGGCCAGAGGTTTCGATGACTTTACGCTTGGAACGAGGCTATGCACTCCCGAGGAGATGATCATCCGGGGAGAGATGCCGGAAAGAAGCGACTATTTCAGCGTACTGCTGGCCCGGAGGAAGAGATGAAGGTCTATTTCGTGGGCGCGGGACCGGGAGACCCGGATCTGATCACCGTGAAGGGCAAAAGGCTGCTCGAAGAAGCGGATCTGGTGGTCTATGCCGGTTCGCTTGTCAAAGACACACTGCTAAAAGCCCTGAAGGCGGAATTGATGGACAGCAACGGCGCATCCCTGGAGCAGACGACCAGGCGCATTATCGGGGCTCTGCAAGCCGGCAAAAAGGTGGTTCGGCTGCACAGCGGAGATCCTTCACTTTACGGAGCCATCCTGGAACAGATGAAGCCGCTGGAGGACGCCGGAGTAGAGGTGGAGGTGGTGCCGGGGGTCTCGTCCCTCTTCGCCTCCTCTGCGGCCCTGAAGACTCAGCTAACTCTGAAGGGCGTCTCCGAGTCCCTGATAATCACGCGGCCAGCAGGAACGACCCTGGAAAAGGATGAGCTGACTGCCTTAAGCCAACATGGCACGACCCTTGCCATATTCCTGGGCATCGACAAAATCAGAGACATAATCGCATCGCTGGACCGGCCCGCAGACACGCCTGTGGCCGTGGTCTATCACGCCTCATGGCCCGACCAGACTATCCTGCAGGGGACTATTGCCGACATAGCTGGGAAGGTGGAAGCAGCAGACATAAAACGCAGTGCCCTCATCCTGATAGGAGGAGTGGTGCAGAGGACGGGATTCAGGAGGTCTCATCTATACCGCGATCGGTAGCCGTCCTCGTCTTTCCCAGAGACAAAGAGAAGGGTGAAAGAATTGTCCAGGCTTTGGCCGCAAGCTATCAGCCTGATCTTCTAATTTACGAAAGAAGGAGATTGAAGAAGGCCCTGGAGAGCTACGATCTGGTGGTGGCGGTCATGGCCGTGGGAATCGTAGTGCGAGGTCTGTGCGGTCTCCTGAAAGACAAATGGACAGACAAGCCCGTAGTGGCCATGGATTCATCTCTCACCACAGCCGTGCCGATCGTGGGAGGGCATCACGGAGCAAATGAGCTGGCCTATAGCCTTGCAGAGAGTCTGGGGGTCTATCCGGCCATCACCACAGCTACCGATGCCTCTGGCCGCCCCTGCCTGGAAGACGTGGCAAAAGGCCTGGGAGCCGAGATCCAAAACAAGCAGGCCTCCAAGGCCGTGAACCTTTCCTTTCTGAAGGAAGATGTGCCGGTGCAAAGGCTCAAAGGGCCAAAGATTGTGATAGTAGACGAGGATGTAGCGATATTAAAAATGAAGGGGCTGGTAGTGGGCCTGGGAGCAAGAAAGGGTGTGAGCATGTCCGAGGTACTGGAGGCCATAGATGCCGCCCTCTCAGAGATCAGGCGCAATAGAGAAGAAATCGCCCTGCTGGCCACGGCCGAGCTGAAGAAAGACGAGGAGGGGCTTATGCAAGCGGCCCGAATCCTGCAGAAAGAATTGCTATGCCTCTCCGCGGAGGTCCTGAATGCCCAAAATCCCCTCACGCCCTCCAGAGCTCGCGATCTGGGATTGGCAGGAGTTGCGGAACCTGCGGTCCTGGCCCTGGCAAGCAAGCTCATCTTTTCCAAGAAAGCTTTCGGGAATGTGACAGTTGCCATCGGAGAGCTGTAGCATGGATAAAAAGGCTAAAGCCGAATCCTGTAAGCTCTCCATTGTGGGAATAGGTCCCGGCGAGCAGGCTCTTCGCACAGCCGCTGCAGAGGAGGCTATCCTTACGGCCGACTATGTTGTGGGCTACAGGCCATACCTGGACCTCATTTCCGATCTTCTTCCAGGCAAGACAGTAGCCAGCAGCCGCATGGGAAAGGAGGTTGATAGGGTAAAAGCTGCCGTCGATCTTCTGGAGGAGGGCTCCGTGGCCCTGGTGAGCAGCGGAGACCCCAATATCTATGGCATGGCGGGTTTGGGACTCGAATTGGCCCCCCGTCCAAGAGATGTGGAAGTTGTGCCGGGCGTTACCTCATTTACCGCCGCAGCCTGCCGCGCGGGTCTCGCTTTCCGCGAATGCGTATCTGTGATCAGCCTCAGCGATCTTCTCACCCCCTGGCAGGCTATCGAGGCGCGACTGCAGCAGGCTTCAGAACTGCAGATGCCCGTGGCTCTTTATAATCCTCGCAGCAAGAGGCGCAACTGGCAGCTCCTCCGGGCTCTGGAGCTATGCGGCGACCGGGATGTGCTGGTTGCAAGAAATGTCGGCCGCCCCGGAGAAGATATCTTCTGGACGGCTTCCAGTATCCTCAAGGACAACGAGGCCATGCTGGATAAAATCGATATGACTACGCTCGTCATAATCAGCGGAAGAGGCGCCTTCCGGGGAGAGGCCTGCAAGGAGGCCTGCATAAATCTGGTGGGCATCGGCCCGGGCGACCGCAAGAGCCTGACTGGAGAAACAAGGAGCCTTCTCTTGGGCTCGCAGAAAATTCTCGGAGCCGAGAGATACCTGAATCTTCTGGGCGATCTCTCTCCTGCCAGTAAGGTAGCACATACCGGCCCCTGTCCGGAGAGGATGACCTCTCGCTTCCGGGAAGCAGAGGAGCTGGCAAGAATGGGCAAAACAGCCTCCATCCTTACCGGCGGCGATCCGAGTATATTCAGCGCCGGCTGGAGGATTTTGGAGCATGCGAGGGGAAAGACGAATGTGCATATCTCAGCCGGAGTCAGCGCCTTCACCTCGGTGGCCGCCAGAGCTGGAGCGCCGCTAGTTAGCGACTTTGTCCTGCTTTCCAGGCCGCCGGACCCCGGCCTCCACTCGCTTCTGGCAAGATTGGGCTTTGCCATAGTGACATATAATGTTCAGGGGCACGAAATTGCTCCATTGCTGCAGGATGTTGATCCAAAAAGACCCTGCGTGCTGGCAAGGGATGTGGCCAGGCCAGGCGAGGAGACGATCATCCTTGAGGCAGAAGAACTTCTGGCAGCGAAACCCAGCGGCTTTCGTTTTACTCTTCTGCTCGCATCTGGCCATTCCTACATAAAAGATGGAAGGATAATTGCCAGAAGAGGATACGAAACCAAATACGCCTATTGAAGAACCAAAAAAATGCAATTCGAATATATTCAATTCGAATTCAGAGGATTCGCATGATAGAAGGTTACACGGACATTGGGGCTAGCACGCCCGAGGCCATGCAGATAAGCAGAAAGAGCCGCGAACTCATCTCGGAGCTGATAGGAGATGAGACGATGGAGGACAGAATAAAGCAGAGATGCGTCATCGCCACCGGAGACCCCAGCGTTGCCGGGATTCTGAGGTTTGTCAATCATCCCTTTGAGGCAGGCCTCAAGGCTCTGGAGAGGGGCGCGCCCATTTATGCAGACATCAAAATGGTTGCTGCCGGCATTTTGAAAAAGGGGCATAAAAGCCAGGTCGAGCTCTTCATCGGCCAGGGCGACGATCTGGCAGAGGCAAAAGGAATCACCCGCAGCTCAGCCGGAGTTATGGCTCTGCAGGAAAAGCTCTCAGGCGCCATAGTGGTGATTGGAAATGCACCTTCGGCTCTGCTCACATTATGCTCTCTTATGGAGAGCGGCAAAGCTGCTCCAGCGCTTGTCATCGGTGTTCCGGTGGGATTTGTGAATGCCAAAGAGAGCAAAGAGCGACTCAGGAAGATCAGCGTGCCATCTATATCCATAGAAGGCACCCGCGGCGGAACGCCATTTGCCGTCGCATCCCTAAACGAGATCATAAACACGTATGCAAGGGCCCATCCTTGATCCGGTCACCGGCTTTCGGATACCTGCCTCCTGGCTAAGGCTCTGCGCCGATCCAGAGGCTCCAGAGAAGATCAGGAGCGGACGCTTTGTGCTTCTCTCCAGCGGCAAGCTCCTGAAGCGCGGCCTGACCACAGGGACCACAGCCGCAGCAGCCTGTAAGGGAGCCATCCTCTCTCTCTGGCAGCCGGCCTCCTTTGTGGAGGTAAGCACCCCAGCGGGCCTGAGGATTTCCCTGCCAGTCGTGGCCAAAGAGGGCTTTTCTGTGGCTGTCAAAGACAGCGGCGACCACCAGTTTGATGTCACCCGAGGCCTGGAAATGGTGGCCCAGGCCAGCCCCTCGGAGGATATAGTCCTTATCCCCGGAAAAGGCATAGGCCGAATTGCAGCGCCGGGGCTATGCGATGAAGTGGGCAGACCGGCGATAAGCCCCAATGCCCGCCGGCAGATCATGTCTGCCATAGAGGAAGGATTACTGGAGACGGGCCTTCCGGGCGCCAGAGTGGAGCTATGCATTCCCAGAGGCGAAGAGCTGGCAAGAGAGACGCTCAATCCGCATCTTGGCATCCTTGGAGGCATATCGATCCTCGGCACCACAGGGTTTGTAGAGCCCTGGAACGACCACCTGGCAGATGATCGCGCCCAAGAAATGGAATCGGCAAAGAAAGTGGTGATCACCACAGGAAGAACAGGCCTCAAGTTCAGCCGCATCCTTTTTCCGGATCATTATGCAGTGCTGATGGGCAGCCACCTGGACCGATTGACCCTAAAAGAAGGCCAGGAGAGCATCCTCTGCGGCCTGCCCGCGCTCATTCTCAAGTGGGCCTGGCCGGGCATACTGGAGGGAACAGGCTACCATACCGTGGCCGAGATGGCAACAAAAGAGCCGGATCATAAGAACATAGACCTGGCAGTGGAGAAGGCCAAAGCGAGACTGCCCTTTACACGCATTGTCCTGCTGCATAAGGATGGGAGCATACTCCGAGACAAAGCCTAATCGACAAAATTGAGAAGGAAAGCAATTTTGAAAGGGCAAAAATCAGATCATACTGGAATTGGGGATTGGGAGAATTGATCATTGTAGGAGTGGGCGCGGGCCCGGATATGTTGACGCTGCAGGCCGCGAAGGCCATCAGCCAGGCGAATATCATCTACGGATCAGAAAGATCCATCGACCTGGTGAAAGATCACATTTCGCCAGGCTGCACGGTCAAGATCATAGAGGATTACAGGAAACTGCGCGCTCTTCCAGAGGAGGCCGTGATCCTGAGCACTGGAGACCCTATGCTTTCAGGCCTGGGATATCTGCCTGGCAGGACAATTCCTGGCATTTCCAGTCTGCAGGTGGCCTGTGCCCGATTAAAGATCAGCCAGCTAAAAGTGATACCCATCAGCGTGCACGGCCGGAGCCTGGATCCTGGAGCTATAGCCTTTGAGCTGGAAAGAGGAAAATGCGTCTTTCTGCTCACGGACGAGAGCACAGACCTGGCAGGCCTCTGCCGTCATCTGGAGGAGAGAGGACTGAGAAGGAGTGTAGCCGCGCTTTGCGATCTGGGCTATCCGGAAGAGAGGATCGAGCGGGGCAGCACGGCCCAGCCCCCACGCGCGCCGGGCCTCTCGTCATTCTTCATAGGCGAATTTTAGAGATCAGAGATACGCGATCAAGGGTTGCAGATCTTACAGGGAAGATAGCCCTGGCCCTTTGCATCCTCAGCACTTTGGAAATAGATCCTGTTTTTCTCCTTTATCCTGGTGACGAAGCGGCAATCAGGCCGATGATACTTCTTGGAGCTGCTGCCCTTGCTTCCTACAAACATGGCTCCCTCCTCCTTGAAGGCACTTGCTGCTCCTGCTGAGCCCATTTTCTGCCGAGCATTACTATATGCAGCCTTTTTTGCAGGCTCATCAGAGGAATTTTTGATGCTGCTTTGACCTGAGCCGTTCTCGGGACCTTCAGCTGCCTCGCTTTCCCTGGCCGGACTTTTCTCTACCTTCGCCTCATCGATCCCTTGATGCCGGATATCATCCTCTGTTCGCTCCTTTTCGGAGATCTCTTCTTCGGTATTTATCGAGGCAGGAAAGTCAGAAATTGTACCTGTCGCAGAAAAAGGCTCCGTCCAAGACCCCTCTCGCCTGCACACCCTGGTCTCGCAGCCCAGAGGTCCATTAGGACCCGAAATTTCCAGCAAACAGTTGTAATCTCCAGGAGAGATCCTCATATTCTTAGATATCTCGAAGCTAAGATCCTTGCCGGACTCGGGCTGCAGCATAAGATACTTCGTGCTCTTTTGCGCCCGATCGCCCTGCCTGAGGGTGGCATTTAGCAGAAGATAAGATAGCGAGCTATTGCCGGGAATTACCAGATTTCCTCGCACACGAAAGAGATCTTTTCTAACTTCTGCATCATAGTCCACCTGAAGGAGCAAACAGAGTTCATCTGCCTCTTTTATCTCCGCTCCCTCGGAATGCACAGACGAGTATTGCGGAGACTTATCTATGCAGCCCGCCATGAAGAACATTGCCGTGAGGAGGGGAAATAAAAGTAGAGTTATTCCACACTTACTAAAAAATTTTAGAGCCAATTGATCAACCCCTTTATTTCCAGTGGAGATTAGAGGAGATATAATCCAACAAGAAGCCTCTGAGGATTTCCCGATTGAACTCTACTCATCTAGAGATCTAAAAGCCCCGAGCAGCCCAACAATACAGTCCAACTGCCGCTTCAGTTTATCTAGATCCTGCTCCTCTTGCATGGCTACAGTAATCTCCTCCAGCTTTTGCAGCAAAGAACTGCGCAAATGCTCTCTTGCGCGATCCCATTCATCATCATGATGCCTTCCATTTGCGACCTTTTTGGGAACATTTTCCTCTGATGAGATCTTCCGTATCGCCTCCTGCGAATGGAGAGCGTCGAATGATCCCGATTCCTCCTGCCCTGGGAGATCGGCCTTTGCTGCAGGATATGAGACATCCTCTTTAAAGGAACAGACCGGACAGACGACCTCGCCCTGGCAGCGAAAAAGCGGCGCACCACAATCATGATGCACTGCCAGCATGGTGCAACCCTGCTCCAGAAGCCTGGTTATCCTTCGGAGCTTCTCATCCTCATCCATATTCCATCACCTGCATTCCACATACGTTTAAATACAACAACCATATCATCTCTGGCTAATTGAATTAGGCGAATATCGTCATTAACCTTTTTCCCGCGACAAAGGTGGTGATTCTACGACAGCTGAAAATGTCCTTAAGCAATGCGTTGATGTTTTAGAGCGCATCATGAGTGATGACGCAGTCCCAAGGAATATCAGGCGCTCCGCAGAGAGCGTCAAGACCATTCTCCTGGATGAAAGCGTAAACGAAGCAATCAAGGCCGCATCTGCCATATCAATACTTGATGAGATAAGCAATGATCCCAATATTCCCCTTCACACCAGAACTTTGATCTGGAATGTTGCCAGCCAGCTTGAGACGATACCAGTAGCTTGAGAATGATGGGTATTTAGGTGTTGGCTTTCCTTCTTACGGGAAGCCAGGAAA
>CABMDX010000156.1 GCA_902385025.1 uncultured archaeon
GCAGGCTTCTGGCCCTAGTTTAAATATATGCATGGCTCTGTGTCCTCATTGTTTCCAAAGGCATATTGGATACAGGGAACTCAATATCTATTTACAGAAAGGACGGAAAGCTGCCGTCAAACGCCACGCGAACCATCAAGCATGTCATGCAAAATGGTCAAACATGCCAACTGTCAAATGGTCAAACATGCCAACTGTTAAATAGTCAAACGCAAATAGAAGATGATAGTAGTGTTGTAAGGCCCTTCTGAAAAGGATGATGCCACCAATTGGTGGACGTGACGAAGTAAGAAGGGGTTCACTACAACTAACATGTGTCAGCAAATCTTAAAAATGAAGCTCAAAGCTATTTTATGAAGAATCTTCTGGTAATAGAGATCTTCATCTCTGTATTTCCTGTTTATAGCTCCAGCAATGAAATCCACAGCTTGAATGTAGGGGCAAGATTTTGAGTCCACATGAATCACTCTTATTTCTCCCAATTTGGCAGGAACTACAAATCCGGATCTATCGGCCATGTGAGCATCAAATTTTGCCCTTTTTGCTCCATAAAGGGACTTATCCATGATGATCTCAACCTCTTCAGATGCATTAAAATTGTTGATGATTTTGTAGACTAATTGCCTGCAGATCTCATTATAGATTAGCTGGGGCTCCACTTCATGTTGAATGTCTGCGTTACATACGACAGCATAACCAATATCGCAATTTGTTCTACCTATGCATTCAAGGACTCTTCTCTTAATGATGTCATCAGAGGCATTGAATTTCAGCTCTGATGTCTTTTTATACTTCTTTTTGATCTTCTTTTGTCGAATATCCTTTATGCATCTCTTGATGGAGAGATCTTCCCTGGTCACCAATGCAGCCAGCACAAAATAAGGGACCGATTCTGAAGAATTGGTCACCAGACCATTAACTATGCTGCCAGATTCATCAAGATATATCTTCATTTATTGACTTATTGTGGGATATATCAATTGGTGGGTAGTGTTCTTTGCAGATCTTCATCAAGTGTTTTCTTTACGGTAGATGTGAACACATCCCATGTGATCTGTTTGTCCAATAAACGCTTCATGTCTCTAGTATGATATTTCATGTGCTTAAGGAATTTTGGCCAGGTGAATCCTGTTTTTGTAAGAGCATGTTTCCAATTCTTCCATAGGTAAGATGGAATTATATTTTTTAGCCAAATGGCTTCAGAATCAGAATCCCAGTTTAATTCTCCCTGGTCGTGCAGATGCTTTTTAAACGCGATCAGTTCCTCAAGCTCTATTGGCTCAATTGGCGATGTTAATTCATGTATTAAAATCATATCTCTCAGCCTCAACCTAAGGCCTTATGGGTCATACCATACTAGATATGGGTATGGACTTATATGCTTTATGGCAAGTTTCTGATATATTGTTAGAGAGAAAGAGAGCCATGAAGACTAGAGACGGTTTTTTAATTGCCTGCCTGATAAATATTAAGCTTGGGCGGCACTTCACAAGCTTATTCATGCTATTTCTAATAGAAGTTGTACACATAAAAGTCTTATTATAATTATGCAGAAAGTAGAAAACAATGTTGATACGATTTTTGCGAGTGAGGAGAGTAAGCCCCCTTCTGTTCTTTGACGGCATTCAGCTTAGCGCCATACCCGAGCTTGGCTGGACGACCATGTTTGCAGCTCTATTTTGGCTTGCACCCACAGGGTTTCGCCGTTTCATCCGCTTTCCGCGTGACCTTCAGCCTTGCGGCATCATCGCCTTAGCGCGGTGCGGTCTCGTTTCTGTGCCAGAGCCGGAGCTCTCGCCCCACATCCTTTGGGATGTCTGTGTGTCCAGTGGTGGGGGGAGTTTCCACACCGGCCGCAATCGGCCCGCGGCAGCCGCCCTTCCTCTCTCGCTTGAAGTGTCAGGTCAATTCGGCAGCTTATAATGCCTTCGCTCTCAATTCTCTGAATAATCCTCTTTCAGAAAGCCAAAGGCCCTTTAGACAAACATTTATCCTTTGCCAGCCATTCCTGCACTCAGATGGCCCGAGATCAAAGAGATCACTACTACCGCCTGGCAAAGGAAGAGGGATACCGAGCCCGGTCAGCTTACAAGCTTCTACAGATCAATGAGAAATTCCATGTCATCAAGAAAGGCGACAATGTTGTAGACCTGGGAGCCGCTCCCGGCGGCTGGCTGCAGGTGGCTCAGAAACTCTCGGGCGGCAGGATTGTGGGCGTGGACTTGGAGGAGATCGAGCCCGTCCAGGGCGTGATAACCTTTCAGGCAGACATAACACATGAGAGCACCGTCGAGAAGGTAAAAGCAGCACTTGGTGGAGATGCAGATGTGGTGATCTGCGATGCTGCACCTAACCTTACCGGAGCCTGGGACATGGACCATGCCGTGTCCATAGACCTCGCCCGATCCGCCCTGAAAATTGCCAGAAAGCTCCTGCGGCCGCGCGGCAACTTCGTGGTCAAGGTCTTCCAGGGAGACATGTTCATGGACTACTTGAATGAGGTAAAACTGGAGTTTGCCTCGGTTCAGGCCCACTCTCCGGCAGCCTCAAGAAAGGAGAGTGCTGAAACCTACGTGGTTGCCAAGAAGCTCCTGACGGGCCCGGTGCGAAAGGGAAATATGCTGGATGTAGAGATCGAATCGATGGGCAGATCAGGTGATGGTGTGGCCATGGTGGAGGGCTTCGCGATCATTGTGCGGGGAGCAAAGATCGGGGAGAAGCTGCGGGTGAAGATAGATGCAGTGAAGCCCAATTTCGCATTTGCCGACATCCTGGAGAGAAAGGGTTAATAACCTGCCATAGAAATGAAGGAGGAAGGGGCGACAATATGGAAGACAATGCCGTAATTTTCATTGGCGACAAACCAGTTATGAACTACGTACTCGCTGTGATGACCCAGTTTAATAAACCTGTATCCACAGTTACATTGAAGGCCAGAGGACGCTCCATCTCCCGAGCTGTCGATGCTGCGGAGATAACCAGGAACAGGTTCATGCCAAACCTCATTGTAAAAAATATAACCATCGGCACTGAGGCTATTCAGAGCGAAGAAGGCAAGACTGTGAATGTGTCCTCGATAGAGATAACGCTCTCCAAGCAGGAATAGAGAAAGTCGCAAGATAGATATTTTGCGGCGATTCTTTCTGCCTGCTGCTATTTTCCCCGCAACTACATGGCATACAAATAACATGTCGTGGATACGTTCCACTGAAAATGCTATCAAATTCTAAAGCATGCTCCAAGAGATCAGAGATTCATCTACTAGGCTCCTTGTTAGCTCTTTTCAGTTAGGCTCATCCACGACCGAATAACACAACCTCGCAGAAAATAATTTAAATGGGCATGTCAAAGGAAACTTGTGACTGTCTTCAGAGCTTATGATGTTAGAGGTGTCTACGGCACCGACCTTACAGAAGAGATAGTTAGGCGAGTTGGAGAATCCTTCGGTTCCTATGCAGGGGGCGGTCTGACCTTCCTTGGCAGGGATACACGCATCAGCGGGCCATCTCTGCAGAAGTCTTTCCTGGATGGAATTCTTGCCACGGGCTGCGAGGTACAAAGCTTCGGCATCATTCCAATTGCTATTTTAAGCTACGTTACCCGGGCAGATAAGGCCAAGGCTGCCGCCTATATTTCTGCTTCTCATAATCCTCCGGAGTATAACGGAGTGCGCTTCAGAACCAGCGATGGCTATGGCCTTCTCTATCAGGAGTCGTCCATCATGGATTTTTACCGCCAGGGTGGATTTCTATCAGGAAAAGGAAGCGTTATCGATCGCCTGCCTGGGGAGGCCATTGAGAGGTACAGGCAGTACGTGGCAGAAAAGCTGAATTTGCAGCGCCCACTCAAGGTAGTGCTGGACATGGGCAACGGCTCGGCCTGCACCATGAGCGCCTTTTACCAGAAGCTTGGCTTCGATTCAGTAGTCCTGAACGGCGTCATGGATGGCAAATTCCCGGGCCGCGGACCGGCTCCGAACGAAGAGACTCTTAAGCCCGCTTGCCGGATTGTGGTGGAAAGTAATGCTGACTATGGAGTGGGCTTTGACCCAGACGCCGATCGGGGTATAATTATCGACGATCTGGGCAGGGTGATCCCTCCTGAGAAGGTGGCCATTATCATCGCTCGTCGCAGATATAAAGCAGGCGAGCTGGTCATCTCGGGCTTTGATTGCTCCATGATTCTGGAGAGGGAA
>CABMDX010000157.1 GCA_902385025.1 uncultured archaeon
GAACCATTCTCCCAGATTGCGAACGCTTTGCACCAGCGGACCATGGGAGTAGTGATATCTGGCCCAGGCCGAACCGCCGTAGCAGCTTGAGCGCTCCATCAGCTCAACCTGGCTATCCTCTTCATCAACGATGGCGTGGATCTGCTTGTATACCACCACATAAGGATCAACTAATTCCAATTGCACGCCTTATTCCTCTGCTTGAACACTAATGTTATCGATTACTTCAATTTGAGCATTTGCCCGGGCTCTGATGATTGGCCTTCGACTGTTGCAGCATTTTTCATGTACTCTCTCAGCACAACCGTGGCATAGCTTCCTTTTGGCAGCACAAACTCCAGCTCTGCCTTCTTTGCCTCTTCCTCTACCTTGATTTGCATATTGACAGGGCATAGGATCGCACGTCTGGTACCTTGCGACCCCAGGTCTGGATTGGCGGGTATCTCGAAGTCCTCAGTCCTTATGCCTTCCTTCTGGAGCACTGCTCGCTCGACTTCGCCCTCTGCACCATCGGCAAGAGTTGTCTCAAATCCGATCAGCGGCAGGGTAACGAACGCCCTGCCTCTATCTGCCAGACGCCTTACCGCAGCCAGATTCTCAGAGGTTACGGCCTGCTGCCGATCAATATCCGGCAACCCATTTCGGGCAAAGCATACCACGTCTCCGGCTTCCGGCATGTCGAGAGGCAGGCCGGCTTCCATGCGGCGGCTGAGGATCCTGTTGAAGAGATATGACTGGTAGGCATGCACGAAAAGGCGACGTAGGTTTTGGGTGAGAACATCAAAAGAATGGGCAAAGTCGCCGGGATGCTCTGCCAGATAATTGAGCATGGCCAGCTCATAGTGCAGATATTCCGGAAAACTCTTCCTGGCCGCTGGAATATCCCTGCCCGTCCAGAGTTCCTCACGCACTCTTCTCGTCCTCTCAAGCTCGCCATCGAAGGCCAATGCAAGGTAAATGAATACTGCCTCCTCTGTCTGGCCTCTTACCAGCGCCTCTCCTACTTTATGGGTTACGGGACTTATATCTCCGAACCTCTGGACTCCGAAGTAGTTCGGGACACCCTTTTGCCTGCCTATATCGCGTGTGATCTCATTTAGCCTTGCTGCTGGATTCGAGCCGCATAGCTCCCTTATCACGATATGAAATCTGTTGCCGAGCAAGTCGCCAAGTCCCACCGCACGATTTGTCCTGCCGAGCACCCTCATCTTCAGGTCTGGAAGGTTGATCCTTTTCAGCTCCGTTTCCTCCAGGTTCATGATGCTGATGCGCTGCAGCGTTACAGCGCGCTTGTCCTTGGTGCCGGCCCATCCAAACCTCTTCTGGCTGATGCCCAGACGCCTGGCCATCTCCCGGATAAGGTGATGCGTGTCCCAGTTCGTCTTCTCGAGCTCCAGGACCAGATACCTTCCACCCTCATATCCCAGCTCCTCGAAGACCTCTGTGACAAGGAAGTCCTCTGGGCTGCTCTTTATGACGCCCCCAATGCCTGGCGTATCGGTGATATAGTAATCCATGCCCAGGGCCCGATCCTGATCGCTTGCTGCTATCATATTTCCTCTCGCAGGACAATCAGACCAGCTTGAGCTTGCCCGTTATCTTATCCATCAGCTTATTTGGCGCGGGGCCGAGGCCCAGAGCAGTTATGGTGCCGGCTGGAATCTCCGTGAGGCCTGCATCGGCAACGATGGCACTGGGTATGCCCGCTCGCCTTGCATCCTCTTGCAGACGGAAGAGATCGGGCACGCCCGGAACCTTCAGGACAACCTTCTTCTGGCCCTCGGCCTTCCAATCAGAGACCACGGATTTGTCCGCCTTTTCCGCTCTCTCGACTGCCATGACTGCGGCATGAGCCACCTGCACAGCCAATTTTCCGGCTGAGAGCTTCAAATCTTCTCTTATCACAATACACTGCTTGAAATCCATCAGAAGTAACCTCGCAACTGAAAGCTAGCTCGCCAATGAAAAAAGGTGAAAGAAAAGAGGCAAAAGCTATGCCTCTTTGGTGAGAACCTTAACGCAGGACGGGCTCTTGGCGATGTTGCCCATCTTTGCGCCGATAAGGTACTCGAGTCCCTTCTCTGCAGCGATATCCAGAATGCGCTGCGTTACCACTCCATCAAAGATGACGCCATTGACGTCTCCGTTGGCCTCCTTCAGCTCCCTGGCCAGATCCCTGACCGCCACTTCCTTGAGAACATTCTGATTCCGGTCCATGAGCCGGGCTGAAAGCGTTCCATCCAGCTCATCGACATGTTGCTTGAACCATTCCCTCTCCGGCACCGGCTCGGGGATTGGCTCTGGCGGAGCCGCAGTCTCCAAAGCTACTGCTTCCACGTCCTGCGGACGAATGACTCTGGGCGCAGTCTCGCGTGGCACGACCCGGCGAGGTGCGATAGCCTCCGCCCTCTCGGCAGTGTTTCGCACGCAGAAAGGCTTCTCGCGAATGAGGCTCTTTCTCTTGGTGGTGATCTCGCGTCTTCTCTTCGGCTGGTTCTTGATCTTATATTGGTCGAGCACCTGCTCTACGGGAATCTTCTGGCGCAGAGCGCGGACAATCTCCTTCTGAGTCATGTCCTCCACGCTCTTGCCCTCCGGGGCTCTGGCCACGAAATCGATGTCCGCCACCTGAAGCAGCTCTTTGATGATCAGCTCTCCGCCCCGGTCACCATCGGTAAAAGCTGTAACCACCTTCTTGGCGCATAGATCGGCAATCGTTGGTGGGACATTGGTGCCCCCGACAGCCACCGCGTTTTTGATGCCATACTTGAGCAGGTTGAGAACATCTGCACGCCCCTCGACCACCAGAATGGCATCCGAGTCCAGCACATTGGGACCTGCGGGCAAGCTGTCCTTGCCCAGGTGAGTTATCTCCTCCACCCGCACGGACTGCTTGATCTCCTCAGTGATCTCCTCGGTCTCAAGGATGTTCTCATCGAACATCTCCACAAGTATGCGCTTAGCCCGTTCTATGACATACTTTCTCTTGGAGGCACGAACATCCTCAATTCTGTTGACGGCAATGCGAGCGATGCACGGTCCCACACGATCTATGGTCTCCAGGGCTGCAGCCAGGATGGCAGTCTCGACCTTGTCAAAACTGGAAGGAATGGAGATGGTCCCACTGGACTTTCCTCCAGTGGAGGTGATCTGCACATCTATCCGACCAAGTCGACCGGTTTTTTGAAGATCCCGAAGATCGAGGTCACTCCCGAGGAGGCCCTCCGTCTGGCCGAAGATAGCGCCGACCACGTCTGGCCGCTCCACTATCCCCTCAGCCGTTATATCCGCATAAATAACATATTTAGTGGTATCAACATTTTGCATATAAAGACACCTCTTATTTTAAAATAGTTAGATAAAAGTCATACCCACTTTCAAAAGCCAAGGCTATCAACGGCCCAGAAAGGCCACATTCGCGACAGAGCGCCGCTAGTTGCAGCCATGCCTATTTGCAGGCTGGCAGGGAGCTATGAATGATGTGAATATGAGTTCATCCAACTATTTCAGTGTCCATTTGCCAATATCATGGAGCATCTGATAGAAATGCCCACACATGAGCATTCTTTACCGCACAAAGCTTGCATTTCATCGCCCATTGTATCAAATCGGGCTTAATTATCATGTGATTCGAAGCTCAAATTCTAGGCTTCTACCAATTAAAGTTGCACAAAACTAGTTTAAAGACTTTGTGGTGGAGATTTTCGTATGAGAACTATCCAAGATATATAAAAGTTACTACAATACTACAAATCCGTCTGCAGTCCTTACTACATTTACCTCTTCTCCTGGCTGAACGGACAAACCTCTGGGCCTTGACGCGAGAGCAGATCTGTAGCTCACCGGGTCCATGATCTCCAAGACATCATCATCCACTGAGATCACCATAGCTCTCTTTGCATCAGCTCTGTTCCCAAGGATCGGAACCACCTCGGAGTTCTCTTCGCTAAGGGAGGATCTTCGCCCTTCTCGCAGCGAGGCGATCAGGGTCGTCTTGCCGTCAAAGCCCGCCACAAGATAGAGCATTCCACGGTAGGAGATTATATCTCCACGCCTGAGCCTCGGGAAACGCACGAGCAGAGTGGAGCGGAATACATCCCGGTTCTCCTTTTTGCCCACCAGTTTGCATGTCTCCAGGAACTTGCCGCCGAAGCGCTCCTGGATGCTTCTTGCCAGCCGCCTGCCAAGCTGTGTCGAGCCGAGGATGATATCCAGCCCGCCTTTGACCTCTTTCATCTCCTGGATAAAGGATAGCTGATCTCCGCCATGATAGCCTGCCTCGGCCATGGAATTGGCTATCTTTTTGCACTCCTCGATCTCAGAGTCGGTCATGGAACGGGTGTCGTTTCCTCTCACCTGGACCGTGGACTGGAAGTATTTGCCAGCGATGCGACTGCAGCGCTCGCAGGCAACGAGCTTTATCCTGACCGGGATCTCGCAGCGCTCCTCCATCTCATGACCATGGAACCGGCCTCGAATACTGATCCTGGCCATATATCTGGTGGCCCCGATCTTGATCAGGTCAATGTCAATTTGAGGCTCTTCGAAATCCTTATGCAGCCACAGAGCATCGGCTGCTGCCTGGGAGGCCAGCTCCTCCACCGGGCGGCTGTCCGGAAGCTGCCATTTTCCTTTTATCTGCCTTGCGCCGCACACTGAGCATATGACGACCTCCACATATCCAGGCAAGCTATAGAGCTGTGTGGACTGCAGAGTGCACTCGCGGCATAGCCCTTCTTCAGTCGGCGCACCGCATTTGGGGCAAATGGACTGCATTTGCGTCACATTCGCACCATCTGGGCATAAAGAACCCCATCAATGGAGAGGACATTATCTCGCTCTACATAGCCCAGGCGGATGGCATGCTCAACCGTCTTGCAGCCCACGAAGTTCGCCATTGTCGCACTGGCCAGTGCCCCCTCTACATCGGAAACGGAGGCCAGACTCCCGCCAAAGAAGTCCGGGCTGACTTCCACATGCAAGTGGCCTTCTCTGAAACTTTTTCCCAAAATATCGCAGTCACAGACGGCTATGAATACCTCTCTGCCCTGCTGGTAAGTTTTGAGGTACATCTCTTTTATTTGGCCGACTTCCTCATCATCGGCTTTTAAATTATCAGATTTTTCAAGCATAATAGCCATATTGATCATACCGCAAAGTAGCTTCAGGGCAACCTGACTGTGCCAGGCTTTGGCTCGAAGACGGAGCCATCTCGTCTCATGCGGTCGATGATCTCTTCAGCTTTAGCTCTTTCTATGCCCTGCTCTTCTGCCATGGTGAGAACCTCGTCCAGTGGGGCTGAGCCCTGATGCTCTTTGCTCACATCTCTGATTATGTCCATCACCGATTTGGTCCTATCCCTGGTGCTCTTGGTCGTGCCAGAGGCTATTATGTCGGCATCCAGGAAGCCTGTCTCCGGGTCGACGCCCACCTTTCGCAAACATGCCTCCAGGATCCTGACGACACGCTGGGCATCCTCGATCGTGACCTCGTCGCTGAGGCGCAGGCGAGCACTGGCCTCGCCAAGGCGGATCAGAGCCTCTAGTTGCCTTGCTGTGACCGGCACTGGCTTATTTGTGTCCTGGCCCTGCGTTCTCAGGCCAACGTAGTACTTCAGGAAATACTCCTTGGCCTCCTCCGTAAGCGTCGGGAAGATGTTCTTGCGGGCATAGGCCACATATTTTCTGAGCAGCTCGGGCTCTATGGCGGGCTTGATCACAACCAGAGCCTCGTCGATGTCCTCCTGGGATATCTCCGGGTTCCAGGATTTCTGGGTAGAAAGCTCGCCTGCATAGTTGCTCTTCAGGATGTGCTCTGCGATGGCCGAATCCCTCTTGGTGTCCGGGTCGTCTGTCAGGACGAAGATCAGGTCGAAGCGAGACATGAGGGCAGGAGTGAGGTTGATCTGGGGTGCGATGGGCTCGTATTTGTCGAAGCGGCCGAGCTTGGGGTTGGCTGCAGCCAGGAGAGAGCAGCGGGACTTGAGTGTGGCCATGACTCCGGCCTTGGCGACGCTGATAGTGTTATGGAGCACAAGGCCCTGAGAGATGAAGGTGTGAGTGGGCTCGACAGTGATATCGTAGACGAAATCGGTTGAGTAATGCCCTTGATTGGGTATAATGTTGATTTCAGAAATTCTCAAATATCTGATAGCTGAGGCTAGCTTCTTTTCAAGGGCTGCAATTCTAGCGCCTGTCTCATTCAAGTGAGCATGGACTTTTTGGAAAACATCTCTGGCTATTGCAGTCCTTTTTGCCATGTCATAGCCGCCTTGCTCGTAATAGTCTATATTGCCTCGCGTAACTCCGGCTACAGATGCGATATAGCTTTGCGACCACCCAAGCGCGGACCTCAATTCAGGCAGAGTCATTTCATTGCTAATAATGTTCAGAACCTCTTGATATCTGTTCTTCAAATCTGAAGCATGTTCTGTCACAGTGTCTATGGTCAGACCATATCCGTTGTCAAGATATTCATTAAAGCGCCCGTCGTTGATAAAGCCCAACGATCTTTTTATCTTCAGGATCGAATAAGCAGTCTCTGCAGGAAGAACATCATGATGGCGAATTGATCTGTCGCATTCTGAAGTAATGCATTTCATCCTTCTCAGCTTCTCATAGCCAGGATCGAAGAAGAGTTGCTCGAATCTCTTATGTGAATCGCCCATTATACAGATTTTAAAGGCATTTGCTTTTCGATCTATAGCTATCCTTGAAGATATGCCAAGCCTGAGAAGCAAATCCTGATAATCTTCAGCTAGCCCCCGAGAAACTGTTGAATAGGCAACTGAAGTCGAATGTACACAGCCATCGCCAAGAAATGCTGCGACTAGGAATTCGCGAATATCATCTTTTGTGCCCTGGAAGACAGCAACAGGTATTCTCCTATTTCTGCCGGTTTGCATCATCTCAGAGAAATTGCCCTCAAACCATTTGAAAAGGTGAGTCGATATGAACCTTAAGGTGACTACGCCATCGCTTCTTTGGCTCCGAGATGTCTCAATGCCAAAGACCTCTTTCATAAGGCACGACATTTCCTCCAGCAGTGCCCTATCCTTATTGGTAAATCCGATTTCGTGGCTGGACCCCTTGTAAAAATGGCCCTCTGCAATAAGATAACCGAGAATTCGGGAAAGTGCTGGGCTCAACTTTTCGGCGAACGTCAACTGTTTCTCATTCGGATGCTGCCTTTCGACCTGTGTGAAGCATTGTGGAATCTCATCAGTTGGCAGTGATCTAGGTGCAGGCGCGAGATTTCCAACTCTGACACTGCAAGCAGGTGCACATGCGTTTCCATCTTTTGCGATATACACTGGATGCTCAGGAGTAACCAATATTTCGCGGCCATTAGAATACCTGATTTTGATAAAATGGTCAGGAGCCTTGTGCCTGCTCACCCGATCCACCGCCAGCTCATATATGCGGCTCATATCGGTACTTTTTACTCTGATTTCGCCATGAAGCGGCAGTATTTCGCAGTCATTTCCAGGGATAATTTCATGAGGATGATCCCTCATCAGCTCATCCACGAGTTTGCCTATCTGCACCTTGTGCCCATCTGACAGTTGAATTTCCGTGAGAGGATGGTAGCTCTGCTGCTCCATCGCTTCATGCAGCGCGCTCTTGTCCTCATTATCCATCTTATCCATCTCGTCTATGGCTGCGATTCCCTTGTCCGCCAAAACGAGTGCGCCTGCCTCTATGGTCCAGCGGCCGTCGCCCAGCTCATCCTTGACAGCCGTGGCAGTCAGGCCCGCTGAAGTGGAGCTTTTGCCCGAGGTGTAGATGCCGCGGGGCGAGATCTTGACCATATACCTCAAGAGCTGTGATTTGGCAATGCCGGGATCTCCCACCAGCAAGATATGAATGTCTCCGCGGATGCGGGCTCCATCTGGAAGGTGCTTCTCGAAGCCGGAAACAAGCTGAAGCCCCAGAGCCTCTTTCACATCATCGTAGCCGTAGATGGAGGGAGCTATGGATTTTTTGATATGCTCATAGATTTCCGGATCGCGAGACATCTTCTGGATCATCTCCTCATCCTCTGGAGAGATCTCAATCTCCTCGAACTCCTGATCCTTCATCTCCGTGGAGATGCCCCGATGGACCAGATCGAAATAGGTGCTCTTGCCCTGCTGAGGGGTATTTCGCTGATAGGATTTGAGAACGCCGTTGACAATGACCCGGTCGCCAGGAAAGATCTTGCCTGCCAGGTCATCCTCAAGCTCCACATCGAGGGTTTGCGGCTGCTGTCCGCCCCGCAGCTCCTCAGGCGATTCCTGCACACGGATCTTCTGGGCATCCACGAACTTGGACTGGGCGAGCAAGAGCTTGAAAGGCCCGCCGCGGTCACAGGCCTGGTTCTGGCACTTAAGATTCTGGTCCTCGAATTTATTGCCTGTCTGCTCCTTGAAGAATGTAAAGCCGCATCTCTGGCACTGGAAGGCTGCGGAGACAATCTTTGGCCGGACCTCGGTGGCAGTGCGAACCAGACCGTCGATGGCGAGAAGCTTACTGATGTGGTCTGAGCGAAGCTCCCGAGTCTTGAAATGACGCGGAAGCTCTATGATCCTCACATGGGCCCGGTCCATGTAAACATCCATGGGCAGGTCCAGCTCCAGCAGGGCAGCTTGAGCCGCTTCCAGAATCTGATCCGGGTTCTCCAGAAGCTCCTCGGCGAACTCCGGATCATAGCGGTCGAGGTCCGGGAACTTGACCGTCAGGCTGCGCTCATCAGGGTAGGAGTCGGCCAGCTCCAGCAGCTCATCCCAGTAACGGGAACGGAGGAATTCCTCCCACTTGGCGACAGGATCTGCAGGCATTTTCGAGGCCATTTTGGGAGGGCTTACTATCTAAATGTATGCGGTGCGGGGCGAAGGTAATTTTATAATCGAATAATTCAAGAAGACCCAGGAGCTGTCCAGCCCGTCTCCATTGCTGTGCTTTCCATCCCTCGCCCTCACATAAACATGATGAACCCCAACATCTGAATCTGACGTCCTCCATCTCCATGTATTGGATAAAGACCAATCCTGCATTATGCTATTGTTAAGCAAGAACTGGTAGACCAGCGGATCGTTTTCCGGATCCGATGCTCTTGCCGTCCATAAGATAGCAGTGCCGGCAACCTGCGGGCTGCCCGGCACGGGCGTCAGGCTCGTGATCAATGGCGGTAGGTTGTCCGTTTCAACTTTTGTGATCTGCGATCCATAGTCAACATCTGCAATGACACTCGAACTCCAGTTTCCTACTCTCCCATAAACCGTCAGCTTCACCGCGGGTCCGCAAAAGCCTGCCACATCGGTTCTATAGGCTCTGGTGGCATTGTTATAAACCAGATCATACCTGGTGCTGTTCTCCTCGCCCTGGCGCACAAACAACCATGCCTGGGTTTGGCCTCTCTGATAGGGTATTTCTTCCCTTCCAATAAGCCTTGCAATGACCTGCAGGTTGCCATTAATGCATGAAGTCTCGAGCTCGATCTTGAAGCCGTATCGCATCGCTCCGGAAATGCTCTCCAAAATGGGCTTGAGGGTCATTCCCGAACGAATACGATAGAAGCTGCCGCCAGTGCTATTGGCCATGCCTTTCAAGGAATCCTTATCCGGTCCAACCACGCACAACCTGACGCCCCGGGTGGTCAGAGCGGCAACTGTTCCTTTTAATGTGTCTCTTTCCCTATTGCAGCAATCGCCATCGGGATGAGGATAGGCATCCGTGATCAGAATGATGAGCTTTTCAGCATCGCTCCTCCACTGCAGATCCGCGAGTGAGTGGCGGATGGCAGGAAGAATGGACTCCGGCTCATCTTTGCCACCCATAGCCTGCAGACTGGCAAGCCATCCATCAAAATCGCGTATGTCCGGGGTGAGATTTCCGTCTCCGTAAATCCTGTAAGCATAATCGGCAGAGCCGCCGCACTCTACTGTCACTTCATCGCGTTTGCAGGATACCGGAAAATCACGGAAAGCCACCAGGCCCAGGCGATAGTCGATGCCGGATTCATTTAAACTGCTGGCAAAATTCTTGGAAATGGATCTCATCTCATAGATCTCGCCACCCATGCTGCCACTGTTGTCGAAGACAAAGACTATGTCCGCTTTCTTATCGCTGATGCGGTCGAGATATTTCTCTAAATCCGATGCATTCAATGCATTGGCTGCAGGGATGATGAGCAATATAATTAGTAGTAGATACAATAGCTTAAATGCCATATGCTTTAAATAGCGTCTCATTGCATCCATCCCCAATATCTTTTCCACTCGAAAGCCAACCAATTCGATTCTTCATTGGTCCATATCTATGCTTTCGTACGGCAAAAGAATAAGGGATTTATCGATGCTTATTGGGATTGGCCAAAATCCTGTCTTGGCATTGAAAGCCAAACTTTGGGCTTAATCCTTGATAAGGAGATGAAGCTTTGCGAGTCAACTTTTGCATTTTTTCATCTATATACAATTAAAGAACTTATGCCTGCACCGCAATCATGACAAACTATTTAAGTCGCAGTCCATATATCGTCTAATGAAGGGCAAGACTATGCAGCGATGCAATCTAGTCGGAAGTATCAAAAAAATCACTCGCCCGTCCTATTATTGGCTTCCCGTGATCTTAATCATCTACTTTATTTCAGGAATCGAGATCCTGTCAGATCCAAAGGAGAGCACATTATTCTTCTTGATGGGCAACATCTTTTTTTCCATACTCGCGGTTATTTTTAATATTGATTTTTATGAGAGGAATATACCAGAAACTAATAGATGGATAAGCAAGAATAATATTATAGATTATGGGAAGACAACTGGCAACAAATCTAATATATCGAATAGATTAAACAAAATCGAGAAATGCTTTTTTAACGGATATCAATATATTCCCGCATTATTGGTGGTTGCATCCAGAAGATACATAAGCGAAGTGTGGCTTCGCCCAAAAGACACAGCAGGCATTATCATAATTGATTCAATTACAACATTTCTCGTAACTCTGCTGATCATATCTTATATCGGGATTATTTTGTATATGCACATGGCAGCATCAAATGGAGTCAAAGCCAAATACTCATTTGAGATCAGTAATTCATATAGCAGCTTGATTTCACTATCAATTGAAAATACAATTAAAACTGGTTTGTTTATGGCGCTGTTCGGCTCAGCAGTCATCATTTGGGCACTCTTCTTGAGAGACTTCAACTTGGGAATGATAGTTAATGTCATAATCGCAATTCCGGTCCTTTTCATCTTCATTATCGGAACCAGGGGAATTCAACAAGGCATATCCAAGAGCAGACAATATGCTCTGTCTGAGCTATCGCGTGAGATGAATGAGATCAGCTTTAATTATGCATCCGCTGCAGAGAAGAATGATGAAAGATCGCTGGATATACAGCTGAAATTAAATACAATATTGGAGATACTGTCAAAAAGAGGTAAAGATATCGAGGAGCTCCGCGTTAGAATATTTGAAATGGGACAATTGGGGGATATAGCAATTACGCTGATCGTGCCAACACTGCTAAGATTTGTATCAGAGAAGTATTTAACATAAGAAATATAGATTAATCTCAATCAGACATTTAATTTCCTCTTTACCCTCAGCCTTGCACCCTCTTTCGCCACAACCACCACCCTCTCGCCCTTCTCCACCGGTTCCTCAGCATGCGCCCGCCAATATTCGCCCTGGAAGATCACATAGCCCTCCGGGTCCAGCCGGTCGAGGGCCTCGGCCTCCTCACCCAAAAATCTGTCGTTTTGCACCGGAGCAAACCTGGCCCGCGCCACCTTGTAAATGGCGAAGCCCAGGAACAGGCCCAGAATCAGCGAAGGCAGGATTATGGCCAGGGCCATGGACCTCTGGTAGCTTCCAGGCACATACCACTGCGGAAAGCTGGTAGGCACAAAGAGTATACTGCCCACGATTACGCATATCAGCCCGCCCAAGGCGAAGATGCCGAAGGTATGGCTGTGCAGTTCCGCCAGTATCAGGCCCAGCCCCAGCAGGAGCAGGAAGACTGCCCCCATATTAACATTGAAGCCCAGGCCGATCAAGCCCATGGCAACGGCCGCCGCTCCGAATACTTCCGCACCTATGCCGGGGCTGGATAGGCCAAAGATGAGGGCATACAGGCCCACGAGCATAAGCAGTCCGGCAAGGGTGGGGTCGGAGAGGAGCTTTTGAAGCTGAAGGCTCAAGGGGGGGTCGAAGTACACTACCCCTCTGCCTGCTGTGAGGAGGGTGGTATTTTTCACATGCATTCCGTCTATCTGCACCAGAAGGTCCTCAGGAGAACCTGCAATATACTCGATCACGCTGTAGTTCCTGGCATCCTCTGCATTCAGGTTCAGGTTTGAGATCACAAACTCCCTTGATGCCGTGGTATTGCGGCCATGCATACGCGCCTTCTCCTCGACCAGGGCCACAATGGCATTGGTGGTCTTGTTATCGCTCAAGGGCTCGGATTCGCCTGTGAGGGAGAGCCGGACAGGCTGCGCCGAGCCTATGATGCTATGCGGAGCCATAGCAGCCACATCACAGCCAAGCAGGATGATGGTTCCGGCAGACCAGGCACTGGCGCCCTCGGGATAAACATAGCCGATCACAGGCAGCTTCGCCATCTCGATATGCCTGAGAATCTCCGTGGTCTCAGCCAGCCCGCCGCCAGGCGTATCCAGGATGATGATCAGTGCCGGGCTGTTGCTCACAAGGGCTTCCTGCAGCGCGGCAGCGACCATGTCGTCACTGGCGGGTGTAATGGCATCGTTGAGCTCGACGACCAGAACCGACCCGTCTGAGGCGTTATCCGTCGCCGAAACTGCATAGAGCGGCTGCAGCAGCAGTGTCAGAAGCAATAAAAGAGACAACCGGACCGCACACGTAGCACCTGTCAAGCCGGACCGGCTGGCACTCATCTCTCCTTCATCTCCCTTTTCTTTGCACGTCGAAGGCCGCCTCTCGCGAGGCCTCCGCGCGCGCCTCATTTGCCCTGGAAGCCTCCCTGTCGGAAAGCTCCCGGTTAAGAGCCGCAGTCAGGCCCGCCACAGAGCCCGTTCCCATATCGCCGCTGGGCGTGACGACTATGAGCGTCTTTTCCCTGGCAATATCCACCAGAGTCTGCAGCTCCCGCAGCTTCAGGGCAGCAGGTACCTCCTCGTAAAGCCGCGCGGCATCGGTCATAGTCTTGGAGGCCTGGAACTCGCCATCGGCGAGGATGATGCGTGACCTCTTTTCTCTCTCGGACTCCGCCTGCTTGGCTATCGCCCGTCTCATGGATTCGGGCAGAGAGACATCTCGCAGAGTGACCGCAGTTACCTTGATTCCCCAGGGATCGGTATGCTTGTCCAATATCTCCTGAAGCTTCTTGTTAAGCTCATCACGCTTGCTGAGCAGGTCGTCCAGCTCAATTTGACCAAGAACATCTCGCAAGGTTGTCTGAGCCAGCAGAGATGTTGCCAGCTTGTAGTTCTCCACCTGGATGACCGCTTTTCCGGGCTCGACCACCCGGTAGTAGATGACTGCATCAACCTCCACGCTCACATTGTCTTTAGTGATGACAACCTGCTTGGCCACGTCGATGGTGAAGACCCGAAGGTCGAGCAAAATGACGCGATCGATGATGGGAATTATGAAGAATATGCCAGGACCCTTAACGCCGCTAAAGCGCCCCAGACGGAAAATGACCACCCGTTCGTACTCTCGAACGATCTTTATGGCCTGGGACAAAATGATAAACGCAACTAGCAAAGCTATAAGGTAAGATAGACCGAATTCAGCCAAATAGACACCAATAGCTAACTGGGGTGTCTTATCTTAAATAGCTACCCTGCCCCGGATGCCGGCTCAGCCGCAAAAGAGAGGATCTATTTCAAGCCCGCGAAAAGCTGAAAAGATCTGGGGGGAGCAGATCTATTCTTGAATACTTATTGCGGCAACTACTTCTTGAACTCGGTGTAGCCGCACTTGCCGCAGCTTTGCCTGTCGGCATGAGCTGCCAGGAACACGCCGTTTCCGCATCTGGGGCAGACGGACTTCTTGGACTTGATGGAGTCCCCGCTCACTTCATAGTACCTGGAGACGCCCTTTACCTCGCTCGTCTTTCCCTTCTTGGCTGCCATCTAGCTCGCCTCCGGTTTGGCTTCCTCGGGCTTGGTGAAGGTATTTCGCTCCACAATGTGAGATCTCTCAACCTGCTTGGCCCTCTCTGCGGTCTCATAGATCTTGGCATAGCCAATGGTCTCGCGCTTTCCAAACTCGGTCTTCAGGCTATCAACATAAACCAGGCCGATCTTGGTGTTCATGGTCGCCGCCAGCCTCTCCACAACGCTCTTTCTGGAAGGCGTGGACTCATCGTGAATAACCTTGAAGGAAACCTCTCGCCGGTTCAGAAAGGGATTCGCCTTCTAGCCTATAATCTGTATATCCAACTTCATTCCTCCACAATCATCATTTTCATGAATTCTTCAACCTGCTTTTTCTTCTCTGGAGTAACCTCGACCAGAACGCTTCCCTCATTGGGCTGCCCGTAAACCACCACGGACCCCGGCGGGGCATAAAGGATGGCAGGAAGCGTGGCAAGATCCTCTTCTCCGTCAACGATTATCTTCACGCGCTCATGGCCCGAAAGGATTTCTCGGATTCGCTCCATAAGCTCTTTTGTCAGTGTTGCCGCCGGATTCTTCACTTCAATCGTCTTTAAGCTATCGTGATCAAGGTTCGCTACCACATGATCTGGAATCGGCATCCTCTTGGTCTTATTGTCCACCACGGCCAAGTCCGGCACTATGGATGCCTTCAGAAGATAGAAGACAGTCATATCGCCTACAGCGGCGACTTTCTTGGCGCTTGAGAGCTCCTTTTTCATGGCCATGACGCACTCCAGGCCATCTCCCTTGCACAGCCTCCCGAGGGGGTTTTTTAGGATGGAACGCAGCTCATCGGGAAGAAGGAGTAAACGCAAGTCTAACGCACCTTCAATGCGTATTTTCCGGGAAGGGTTATCTCCAGCTTCTGCGCGATGATCGACTCCTTGGGGTCAATAATCACAACATAGCCGCTCCAGTCCTTGCTGAGCGATGCAGAGTTGCAGATAGGACAGACCTGTCCCTCCACAATTCTGCGGCATTCCCGGCATGCTTGCTCTGTCATTTCGCCTCTGCCTCTACACTTGCTTGTGCGGTATTGATGGCCTCGAGCCACTCCAGCCTTCCCAGGCCCGTTTGCCTCATGGTGAGGCCGATCTTGCTCTCGCGAGGCTCCTTCTCATTCAGGCTTACGGCTATGACTCTGGCCCGAACCTTGTCCCCTTCACCCAGGGACTTGTTCGACTCCTTGCTGATCAGCCGCGCGTTCTTTTCATCATAAGATATATACTCATTGGTTATCTGGCTGACATGGAGCAGGCCATCGAAAGGACCAAGGGAAAGGAACGCTCCGAATTTGACAATCTCCACTACCTCGCCCTCGATGATCTCCTGCATTTCGGGTTTGAAGACAAGGGCATCGAAATTGACCTCGTAGTAGATAGAACCGTCCCCTGCCAGGATATGGCCTTCTCCTATGCTATCTGCTCCGAGCACGGCCACAATAGTCCCAAGTACCTTGTCCACTACTGCCTCGTATTTGTCGCGCAGTGACTTCTCCACTGCCGCTTCAAGGGGATCGCCCAGATGATCCGGCTCAATTTTGGCCACGCCCTTAAGCTTCATCTTCTTATACATTCAATACTCCTTCTTCGTCGCCTCTAGATATCGCCCCTGGCGCAGGTATATTACGGTGATGCCTTTACTAAATAACCTTTTCTTCAAGGCTTTATCGTTAGTAAAGACATCAGCGCCTTCGCTTTGGGCAAGCCGCTCAATGGCCAGGTCTGCATCAGAATCATCTATTCCGAGGATGCGGCAGCGCTCGGCAAGACCCAGTGCCACACGGGCAGCAGTTTTGTCCTTTCCCTTATGCGCCCTGGCTGTAAGAGTCCGAAGCTCTCCCAGGACGGAGGCAGGAACAATCCACTCCACATATCCCAGGCGCCCCAGTTCGCTGAATATATCCACCCCGAACTGCTCAGGCACCATCAATGCATTGGTATCAAGGATGACCTTCATGCTACTCGATTATGGTGCCTACCCCAATTAAGCGCCATCGTGCGCCAATACGCCTGCTTACGGCCACTCTATCCCCACTCTCTGCGCAAACAGGCCTCTTGAGCTGCACCTGGACAACACCGCCATCTCTGGCACTGGTTACAACGCCAACTGTGGTGGCTGTTCCGACGTTCAGCATAAGCGGCTCACTGGAGTGGATGGGCTCGACATTGGACTCATCCGTGACGCCTACCACCCTTTCCAGGAGCTGCATATTCATGGTAAAGCTGCTCAAAGCGGGCGGCAGTTCGCCGGGCTCTCCCAGCACCTGGCCCACCAGAGCATCGCTCTTGGTCATGATGGGGTCAAGGAGAGTTCCGACGCCCACCAGCCCGCCGGGAGTGATCTCATCCTGGACCTGGTTTCCAGCGAGGAGTGTGACAACTTTGGTCTGGATAGGGATCCATTGCTTCCTGCCTTCGTAATCGAGCAGCCTGCCCGGACAGATCTCGATCTTATCGCCGGAATGAAGCCTTCCTTGGCTTAGGGAACCACCAATGACACCTCCTTTGAGGGCATCGGGCGAGGCACCTGGTCGATTGACATCAAATGATCGGGCAATTTTAAGCAAAGGAGGCTTGGTCATATCCCGGGACGGAGTGGGTATGGTCTTCTCGATAGCCTCAATGACCATATCGATATTGATGTTCTGTTGAGCAGAGATGGGCACAATTGGAGCATTCTCAGCCACAGTTCCCTTTACGAAATCTTTGATCTGCTGATAGTGTTCCATCACCTGCTCGCGGGACATCAGATCGATCTTGTTTTGCACAATCACAATCTTGTCGATGCCGGTGATGTTGAGCGCCATAAGATGCTCCTTGGTCTGCGGCTGGGGGCAGGGCTCGTTGGCCGATATGACGAGCACTGCTCCGTCCATGATGGCAGCGCCGCACAGCATGGTTGCCATGAGCGTCTCGTGGCCAGGAGAGTCTACAAAGGATACGGTGCGCAGGATCTCGTATGGAGTACCGCAGCTCGTTCATATTTTCTCTACTGTATAGGCATCTGGGTCAGGACAGTTTGGGCACTTTCTGAAAGTCGCGTCAGCATAGCCCAGGCGAATGGAGATGCCTCTCTTGACCTCCTCACTGTGTTGATCTGTCCATACGCCGGAAAGGGACTTGACAAGGGTGGTTTTGCCGTGATCGACGTGGCCCACCATGCCGATATTAACCTCTGGCTTTTTGGCCGCGGCCTCTTTGGCCTCTAATTCTGGATCTGATTTAACATCAGACTTGAGCTCGGATTTTGCCAAATTGAAATCTCCTTAAGGATTGTAATGACCAGGAATAGATGGCAATCACTATATAAATACTTCATGCCTTGACCTGCGGCCTTCAGCCGTAGCCCCGGTTTGCCTCCAGGAGGTTAGAGCGGATCTCCCGCACAAAGATCTCATAGGTCTTCTGGGAGAACACCTCCCAGGACCGGAATTCACTGTTTTGCTCTTCTCCTTGGGCCTCTTCCTCAGGGCTAACGCTCTGCTGGCCATAATGCTGCAGGCCTGTAAAATTCGCATCCAAGTAGAGGTGCATTGCCCTCTCGACATACGGCTGGGGCAGGAGCGGCTGGTTTCTGGAGAGCCTGGTCATGAGAAGCTCATCATCTGCCAGCTCCTCTGCGGTTATGGTCGGCTTTTTCGCAGAAGGTCTCTTGTCACCTAATATCTCAGCATCAATGTGGCAGCATAGCTCCTGATAAATGCGAGCAAGCTCATACTCATGCTCCAGAGCATAGGCCAGAACTCGATCGCTGCTTTTTTGAATATACTGAGAGTTAAGGGAAATAATAGGAAACCAGAGCTTCCTGCTGAAAATGCGCCTGTTTGTGACCACGGCATAGTCCTGAATACCAGGAACGAAGCTGTCAAACGACGGGAAAAATGTGATGCAATCCATTTCCAATAATATGGATTTTGATCCCGCATCAGGGGCCAGAGCCCTCAGCCTCTCGGGATCGGAGGGGGCGCGAAACACCGACAGCGGGTTCTTGAATTCTTCATATGCCTTCAAGACGTCCTTTTGCCTTTGAGACGGCAGGGCAGCGAGTCGATAGGCTGCGTCTCTGGACATGAGCCGGATCCAATCTCTATAATCCTGCTCAAAGCTCTCGCGCTCACTCTTCGGCACTTTCCACCTTATCCAGAATCTCCTTAAAGCCCTTCCACATCTCAACGGGGATACGAATTCCGTTCTTGGACCAGCCTGTGTACCTGTCGCTGGTGACATATTCCCTTATGTCGATTCCAACCGAGCCGCGAAACTCAGTCTTCTGCACCACGATCTCCGTTGTATCGTTCTTCTTTAGCCTTCCGAGCTCTGCCATGTTCAGATCACCGGAATGTGGCATTTATCTCTATGGCATAAGTGGCTTTCTGGGAGAAAAAGGAGTTCCAAAAACTGTTCGGATCATTTTCCAATGTTCAAAATACTCGGGAGTCCGGCAATTCGCCAACTGCATTTGGCTCCAAAGAAGAGAGGAGAAGGAATTGCATACGATAGGGATTATGGGCATGGCATAAGACCCCCGGGCGGTGCCTCCCCGCCCTTTGAATAACTGTTGCCCTTTGCCGAGATTATCTTTTAATGTATCCCACCACTACCAGCAAGACAATGGCCCCCAGGATGGATGTTATCCAGCCTCCGATTCCGGATGTTCCGAAGAACCAGCCGAATAGAGCGCCCCCTACCATTGACCCCACGATGCCAACCAGTATATTTCCTATCAGGCCGAAGCCGTGGCCCACCCAAATCTTTCCTGCGATCCAGCCAATGATGGCTCCAATGATCAGCCAGCCGATGAATGAAAATATGCCAAACACGAGAATCACCCCACGCATTAATAGGTTGATCTGATGCTATAAATTATTTTGGAAGATCTGCAGCCTTTTTTTCTCAGGCCGTTATCTCCACATGAAAGGTTCTGGTGTCTGCCATGATATTCTCCCAGGAGCGCTTGTAGACGAAGGCAATTGTGGTCTTTCCAGCTTTTTGAGGCATGAAGACATAGACCGAAGAGCCGCCCCCTCCGATAGCCTCGCTGGGGCCTTTTTCATACTGGGAACTCTGCAGGTTCAGGAGGACGTAATCGTAGTCTGCATACCAGGAATAGCCGGTGGTGGGATTGGCTGGCAGAGCGATGGTGAAGGGCTGTCCGATTCGAGCATGAATGAGCTCTACTTTTGTCTCTTTTTCATCCGGAATTATGAAGCTGCTGGCAGGCTCGATAAGTGGATAGTAATCTATGTTTTTGTCATTCAGAACCATGGGCTCGTCCCCGATTCCATCCTGGTTGTCGTCGGTTCCGATGTAGTCAGCCCAGTAGTTGCCAAGCTGGCCGCGCAAAACCTGGCTCTTATACTGATAGTTGATCTTCTGGGTGGAGTTCCATGATGCTTCACCCTCCGGGCAGATGCTATTCTTGCCTGCAAAGTCGTTCATGTAAATGACAGCGGGAAGCACGACCTCCAGTGTGCAGTTGCCACTCGCGGCATCGCGCGGGCCTGAGAGCTCGAAGCCCTGCAGAGATGCGCCATAGGCCGCCAGGACGATGCGCCCGCCAGCCGGGGCAAGGATGGGCATTCCGGATCCATTGTCGAGGCCCTTCAGGGTGATGGACTGACCAATTATCAGGTTTTCGCGATAAATTCCGCTGTTCACAA
>CABMDX010000158.1 GCA_902385025.1 uncultured archaeon
CCTCCTCAGCCATTAAAGCCCCCTGCTTCAGGTTGGCTGACCGGCCGGAGATATAATTGGCTGCGCCGGCATTCAGGACTATGATATCCCGGGCAAAAGAGCGCTCTCCTAACAATACGGCCATCAATTTGCGGGCATTTTCCTCTGGAGTGCCACCGGCAATATCATCTGGTCTCGCCTGCAAATAACCCAGATCCTGGGGATGGAGGCTGTAGGTAGACACCCTCCCATCCTTTAGTTCGGATATTCTTGTCTCGCCTGTATTGGTTATCTCATCCATGCCCATGCCATGTACAACCATTGCCCTCTCACTGCCAAGGAGCATGAGGACCCGGGCCAGCTTCTCGCAGAGACTTGCATCGTAGACGCCCATAAGCTGGACCTTCGCGCCGGCTGGATTGGTCAGTGGCCCCAGGATATTGAAGACGGTGCGCAGTCCCAGCTCTCTTCTCAGCGGTCCGACGCGTTTCATGGCTGGATGAAAGATCGGGGCCAGCATGAATCCGATTCCCACAGTCTCAATCATCTCTCGCACCGCCTCGGGCTCTGGGCTAATGTTCACTCCCAGCTCAGAGAGAACATTGGCGCTTCCGCATTTCGAGCTTACTGCATAGTTCCCATGCTTGGCCACATAGACCCCGCAGGCAGCGGAGACTATAGCGGCTGCCGTGCTCACATTGATGGTATTGGTGGCATCCCCGCCCGTGCCACATGTGTCCACCAGAGCACCGCTAACACGAGGGCGGATTTGAATCGCAGAGTCTCTCATCTTCCTGGCAAAGCCCGCAATCTCGGATATTGACTCGCCCTTAATTCTCAGGGCGACAAGCAGTGCTCCAATCTGGGCATCTGTAGCTTTATTGAAGATCTCGCCCATGAGGTCTTCAGCCTCCTCAAGGGAGAGGTCGCCTCCATCAACGATTTTTTGAAGATAATTCAAGGGGATCACCAAATCTAATGTATAATCTTGTACCTTACTGAGTTAAAAAGTACAATGTATTTAAAGATTATGCATTAAAGACTAAATTCCACCATCAAGTTGCACTGGCATGGTCAATAGGACCCGGTGGGGAATTGGCCGCAATTTTCAAGTAATTATGCTTTGAAATGTATTAAATATCGTCCAAATGCCAAAAAAAGAAGTGAAACCGCAAAAAAGGCTTACCACTTGCCGGATTCAATTATCATGAGCTTATCCAGGATCTGGGCAATGGCCTCATTTGACAAATTATTTTTTCTGCAGATCTTCATCACCCTGGAAAGCTCAGTGTTCTGGTCCGTTCCCACAAGTTGAGCCGCGAAAATCTCGGCTGCATCCAGACCCTTTTCCAGCAAGACTTTTTTCGTGTCCAAAAGTACCTGCTTGGTGATACATGTCTTGGCTGTTCCAATCTCTTCGATCGCCTTTCCCATATCTTCCATTTCTTTTGAGCTAAGCAATCCAAATCAACCCCATAGCAACTCTAATAATTATATATGAGGCATTAAGAGAATAAAAATCTTTTGAACTCAGTAGGGGCATCCCGCATGAAGTGCAGTCTACTAATGATGACAAAAAGGCCGCTATATATTCAGATCAGGATGATACCCAATCAGGCACTTCGTGGCAATAAATTCAGCCCGAGTCCTTTCCGGGATCATCCTTTTTTTTCTTCAGATCCTCTTCATCCAGATCTGACAGATCAGCACCGCACATTGTCCAATGGCAATGAATTTCATCTATAAAAAAGCAAGGGCATATTGGTCACCGCAAAACCTATTATCCAAAGAGTGCTTCTCGCCGAGCATGGCGAATCTCAATGTAGCGATCCTGGGAGCTTATGATCTCGGCAAAGATCTCGGAAAAAAAGGAACTGCCAGCGATCTCACCTTTTATAACCTGAAAAAAGGGCAGAATACTGTCACATTCATCGAGCCTAATAGATATCCGGAAAGGCTGGCCCCACTCTTTTATGCCGTATCGATAGCCCAGAAGGCCCTGCTGGTAGTCGAACAGATTAACCCCGCATTTGGCGAGACGGTCATCATGCTGGACTGTGCAGGTCTGAAAGAAGGAATTGTGATTTTGAGGAATTTCATCTCACGCGAGCAGATCGCGCCCCTTATCAAGGGCACAGTAGTCGATGGCTACGAATTTCTGGAGGATGACAAGAACGCCCTTCGCGAGCGATTCCTTGCAGATGTGGCTAAGCTTTCGCCCAGCTATGACTCCGAAACAGGGACCATGCCTGTGGACCATTTCTTCAATGTGCGGGGAATAGGTACGGTGGTCCTGGGTTCCGTGGCAGAAGGCAGCATCAAGAAGCATGACGAGCTGATGGTCCTGCCTGGCGAAAAGAAGGCCCTTGTTCGATCCATCCAGAAGCACGACGAGGACTTCGATCAAGCAGGTGAGGGAGAGAGGACTGGCATCGCCCTGAAGGGTGTAGAGGTAGAGGATCTGGATAGGGGGACCATCCTCACCAATGACAAGTCCATCAAGCAGGTTTCTTCTCTGACAGCCAGAGCAAAAGTGGTCAAATACTGGCCAACGCCTCTAAAGGAGGGAATGGTCATGCATATCGGCCATTGGATGCAGTTTGTCCCCGCAAGAGTGGAATCCGTGAAGGTCGATGGCGACTGGCACCAGTCCGAGTTGACGCTCAAACTGGACAAGAAACTGGTCTACCGGCAGGGAGCGAGGGCAGTCCTGACCTATCCAGAGGGTGGAAAACTGCGGGTAGTTGGGACCATCGATCTTCCCTGAATACGCAGAGGCGAGCACACTGCTTTTCAATTTTTATTTACTAGATAAAAATAGATAAGAGTAAATTAGATTATCAGAAGAGAACAGCAGGCCAAATTCTCTTCTGGTCCTGTGGTATCATCTACACAAATTGGGATGCCAGAACAAGCACCGTAAAGAGTGCCGCAAGAGATCCAATTATGCTGGGAGTGTCCGGAGTTTTTATCCCATATGGCCTTCCGCGCTTTGGTTTATTCTTGAATATCTCTTCAGTAGCCTTTCCGTATTGCTTCATCGCATCTGTGATTCCTTCCATTTAATTCACATCCTTCCCTGATTTGCCAGTTAGCTTTCACTGAGCAGGCGAAAAAACCGCAATGCAGGCTCCATTCTGGCCAAAGTGGTTGAAATCGACCTGCAAGAGCACCTTCAGCATGTGCAGCCAATTGAGCCGGATTATTTCGATTCGCCCTGCCTATGCATTTGATTGACTTTTTTGCTATTTACCTAATTTACCTATTTCAGCCTTTTGCCTATTTGGCCAGTTAGCCAAATTTATATATAAAATTATTCCATATAAATATCTAAAAATATATATTTCACGCATTTTTATTAGATTTTCAGAATAGCCTGGGCTTAATCTGATGCAATCCGAAAAAAATCGCAGTTGGCAGCCTGCTGCACTCTGGCCAATCTGTCTTTTTTACCATTATACCAAAAGAGTTAAAAACCTTTTGATCAATTGGTTCTTCGGGTAGATCGGCTATGGACATACGATCGGCATCGGCGCTCCACTTTCGGGGTTTAGCTCACCTCCATCAAAGTTCGCGTCGCTCCCAAACGGTTACTGTCCGTCGACTGCTGATCTACCTGACCACCTTAATGCCGAATGGGCTATCAGTTATTGTTAAATGAATATTATAATTACGTGGAGGGAAAATGGAAGTCCTTTCGGCTTTGGCATGGGCTGTAGAAAAAAAAAATCAGATCGCCTCAGGCGGCAAAGATAAGGAAAAAGCATGGCGCAAAACCCGCCATAAAATTCAGAATAAGGATCCTGCCCTAAAATCGGCTAAAAAGATCCTCTAGCAGCAAAAAAATTGAAGGTTTAAGGGGTATAATTGTGCAGGTTACACCTATTGATATTGGATTATTTGTCATTGTCCTGGTGGTGCTCGTGGGGCCATTCCTCGTCAAAAAGGTTGAGCACAACCTGGAAGCATTTCTCTTTGTAATGGGCATTCTCGCAGTAACGATTGCCGGCTTTGAGAACAAGGACGTTCTTGCCAGCATCGGCTACAGTGCCGAGCAGATGGAAGAGGTCGGCTGGAATATGAAGCTGATCATGGAAGCTGTCATGGAACCGATTGTAAAAGGCATTGTGCCCGCGGTTCTGATAGCGGGCCTGATCTTCCACTATGGCAGATCCAAGGCTCAGAGCATCATGGCCTCTATTCTGACCAAGGTTCCTCTAAAAGTCATCATTTTCCTGATCATCGTCATCCTGGGCCTTGCTTCAAGTGTCATCACTGCCATCATCTCGGCCTTGCTACTGGTGGAGCTTCTTAATTGCATGCCCATGGACAGAAACACCAAGATAAACATAGTGATAATCGCATGCTTCTCCATTGGCCTGGGCGCCGTGCTCACACCTCTTGGCGAGCCGCTATCAACCATTGCCATCACCAAGCTGCAGGGTGCGCCCTATCATGCCAGCTTCTTCTTCCTCTTCAATCGCCTGGCCGTCTATATCATACCAGGAATACTGGCCATGGGACTCCTCGGCATATTCTTCTCCGGAAAGAAGGCCAAGGAGACTTGCCAGAAGGCGGAAGAGGTGGCTGAGACCCTGATGGATGTGGTCATGAGGGCCGTCAAGGTTTACATCTTCGTCATGGCGCTCCTGCTTTTGGGCGGCGGAATGAAGATCGTGATCGATAAGTATCTGCTGACAGTCCCATCCCAGATTCTGTACTGGGTGAACATGATCTCGGCTATCCTCGACAATGCCACACTCACGGCAGCAGAGCTGAGCCCCTCTATGGAGATAACTCAGATTCAGGCAGTTCTTATGGGCCTTCTCATATCCGGTGGAATGCTCATACCGGGCAACATTCCCAACATCATATCTGCCAACAAGCTGGGCATAACCAGCAAGGAATGGGCGCGACTGGGCGTGCCTCTGGGCCTCGTCCTCATGGCGCTCTACTTCGTGTGGATCTTCTACATTCCCTTCCACATCGAGTTCAGCTTATAGACGTGATGGGGGCCTGGGAGCCCCCCAATTATTTTTCGTTTTGCAGATAAGGCGAAGATTAATAAATTAACGCATCCTAATAGCTGTTCTATAGACATTTCCAATCATGGTGAAAAGAGTGGAAAAGCGATGATTGTTGATTTCTCGGGAGATGAATTGTTCATCGACAAGGAAGAGGAGGCGACCTTTAGCTCAAAGCATACCGGTAATCTGCTGCGGCGCGTAAAGATAGGCCTTGTCGCTCGAACTCTTCAGGCACACAGATCGCTGCTCTTCAAGATCCGCAGAGCAGAACAGAGAGGCATTTGCTCTGCTGACGAAAATGGCAATATTACGGGAAAGTGGATAATAGCCCAAAACACCTTCGGCTGCCAGGGTGACGAGCATAATCCTCAGTACTACCATGAAATTCTGATCGAGGAGGTGGAGACAATTGAGATAGATGATCTTTCCATCAACGATCTGCATCTGCATCCTTACTTCTACGAGGAAGAGTTCGACTGCGAGGACCTGAGCATAAAGTCAAGGGTGATGGTATCTCCTGAGCAGGATGCAGTCCTTCGCATGATGATGAAAGATGATACTTACTTTCAGGTTGTGCGCCACGGCATAAGCGATGAGCCGCGCGAGATGAGGTTCAGCAACACAATTCTGTGGTCCCGTCATGGCAATAGATTCAAGTATGAGATCATTCTGGTGGACAGGAGCTACGATGAGAGGGACCGGCCTCTGGCCAGACTCTTCCAGCCGCAGATGTCTCGGATGCAGTCCGTCGTGGCCGCCCAGGCGGAGATGGTGGAAGCAATGCTGTCGACGATGGTTACCAGAAAATACCTCACAGAGGGAGATGTGGCTGAGATGCGCAAGAAGGCAGCAGAGCGCGTCTGGGACCGAAGAAGAGAGTTCTTTGAGGTCAGAGACATCGATGAGTTCCTCAAGCCGCAGCCCAGGCTTACCTGGGACTGAAAGCTTTCGGATGCAACCGTCGCCATATGATGACACTGGCCTGTGGAGCCTCAGGTGGGACAGCATTATTTAAATAAGGCAGAGAGCCAATAAAGGGCTGGCACTAACCATACTAGCGAGGGTCAGATTTCCTATGCCAAGCGGCAGGTATACGAGAATTGAGATAACCCAGGAGGCATATATGGGACTGGAGGCCGAGGCAGTCTTGCAGGGCAAGACCTTGAAGAAGCTAGCCTCCGAACTGATAATAGGCAACATTTCCCAGAAGGCCTTGCGGTTTATTAATGAGAGCCGACAA
>CABMDX010000159.1 GCA_902385025.1 uncultured archaeon
ACTGGAAGGGGACATTCCTTTGGATGTGGGGTCTGGTGGCAGATATGCCATTGTGAATATCCATAGCAAGCCCCAAGGTAGCGGGACTGTTGGTGTGAGCCTGGCAATCAATATTCCCGTTCGCCTCACCATCAACGGCACAGAGCAGATCAAGACTGGAAAGATCACAGGCATAAAGCTGAAGGAGCCATTATCAAGCAAACAGCAAAATGTGACAGTCTCCTTTGAGAACACAGGAAATTATCACTACTTCGTTGGTTTGAACGCATCCCTGAACGATAAGGTTGGCACCGTTTTGGCACGGGCATCCATACCGCAATCGTTTTCGGTGGTGATTCCGAGGTCGACGAGGGATATTGAATTCTCCCTCAGACCGGGCAGCGGGCTTGAGGCGGGAGACTATACAGTAAATGCCACAGTGTCCCTGGAAGACGGAACTGTTCTGGACCGAAAGGAGGTGGGATTTACCATTAAATGATTATGTTGATTCGCGCAAAGCCCCCGATAGCAGATGCTGATAATTGATGGTTCAGTTTGCATATCTTCTTTTTTGGTTTGTTTTCTATACATCTCCTTGAGTCAAGCCTAAATTAAGATGATTTATCATGTAAGAATCAGCACAAGGTTCTTGTAGGATTATAATGCAAAATACTTATTAGCGCAAATAAGTATCATGCCCAATAGGGTCTGGGGGGCATATATGCCAAGGAACCTTGTTTGTCTGGCGACGAGTATTGTGATAGGGCTTTTGTTTGGTGCAACTTCAGAAGCGGCTCATGCAGAAGGTAATACCATTGATATCAATGGCATCCTCAACCCCTCTGTTGAAGTCATGATCTCTCGCGATGAATGCATATGGGAGCTTAGCCCCAGGGAGCCTGGAATTTACACCAAGACATGCAAGCTTGCGGTGAGATCAAATGCAAATTGGATCCTGACAGTGACCGAAGAAAACAGCCTTGAGGGTTATATGACCGAGTGGAACGGCGAACGCTATGGGAGTGAGAGATTATCCATTCCGATGAAGGTCAAAGCCAATGAAGAGGTAACACTGCCCAATCACGCCGATATGCCACTTCAGACCGGCTCACGAACGGGCTCTCGTCCACACGAAGTCGATTTTGCATTTGTTCAGCTCGTCACCGAAGATGATACCGCCAAGAGCAAAGACCGAGCTTATCGCATGGTCGTCACGTTCACGGGATCGCCTGCTGTGTAATCATCAATCAAATTGCAGCAAATCCCTTAACGCTGCTCTGCATCTCCCCTAATCCGTTCCAGATCCCTGGCCAGGTCATCACTCATTTTGGCTCCAGCCAATTCAGATGAAGCAATGGACGAGAGCATAACCCGGTCGTATTTTATATTTCGAAGATCTGCACCTTTGAGATTTACGCCCATCATCATCACAAGAGTTAAATTGGAGCCGCGAAGATCAGCACCGGAAAGATCCGCATTCTCGAGCGCCCCCATGCTTATCCTTGCATCCCTGAGATCTGCATGGCTGAGATTTACGTTTTTAAACACGCATTCGGTTATTCTGCCGGCTCTAAATACAGCTCTATTCAAATCAGTACCCTCAAGGACCATGGAGTCAAGAACAGCTCCTGTAAGATCGGCGTGGGATAGATCGGCCTCGTCCAGAGAGACCCGCTTTAGCATTGTCTGCCTGAGAAGGGCTCCTGAAAGATTGGCCATAGTCAAATCGGTATATTCAAGCCTTGCTCCAATCAGAATAGCATCCACAAGGTATGCACTCATCAAATAAGCCCTGGTAAGATCCGAATTGCTCAGATCGGAGTGACTCAGATTCGCACCGAATAGTTCAGCCCTGGTGAACTGGCAATCGGTGAGAGAGCTCTCTGATAAATTCGCCCAATTGATGCTGGCGGCAATCAGGTTGGAGCCTGCCATGTTTGTCTCGTTCATTTTTGAGGAGGTGAGATCGGCACCATAAAATCTGGCACGGGCAAGATCGGCATTAATCAGATTTGCCCCTTCGAGGTTGGCCTTAGTCAGATCCGCTCCGACAAGATGAGAATAGGAGAGATCCGATTCGTTCAAGCTGGCAGCCATCAGCCTGGCACCGTTCATATCGGCCTGCACTAATCGGGAATGATAGAGCCATGAAGCTCTCAGATCTGCATCTGTAAGGTTTGCGCGAGTTAGATCGGAGTCCGTTATGCAGGACCCGATAAGGGAGGTTTGAGAAAGATCCGCCTCGCGCATGCTTGTATTCCTCAGAGAGACCTGATTCAGGCTCATTCGGCTCAAGTTCATGCCGCTCAAATTCAAGTCGCTGAGATCGGCGCGATCCTGAAGTGGATGGTTTATAATTATGCTCTGCGGCGGAAGGCGAGATAGAGGTATCCCGAAGCGATTCAGCTCCAGTACGTCGAACATGTAGCGGTTGGGGCTACTCTTAACTACTGGTATGCTCTCTGCCTTCTCGCCCGAAAGTATGCGAAGGGCCATAACTGCTGCCATGCGGCCCTGTTCAGTGCCGCTGGTGAGCTTTCCGCCCACGATGCCATATCCAAGCAGCATATCCCACAGGCCGTAAACTGGAACCGAGCTGGCAGATCGGAGCATCTCGGCGCCCTCTTCATAGGTGAAGACATCCCCATTTCGATCCCTATTGTAGGTCATGAGCAGCACCAGGCTACTGCTATTCAACGCTGACACGCGCTCCACAAGCTCTTTTGATGTAAAATTATCCAGGATCTCGAAGGTGGCCCTATCTCGAAAGTTGGGGATGACACCCTCCACTACATTGAGATTGGCTCTGCCTGAAGTTGTTTGATCGTTGACAATAACCACATTAGTGGCCTGAGGATGGAGCCTTAACATCAAATCTAAAGTGGCATTCAGGTCGAAGGCCTCCACAACCCCAGTAAAGCCCCTCTTTCCTGCCAGCATCCTGTCCTGGAAGTAGTTTACTCCGCAAAATACCACTGGCGTTCCCAAAAACAGGTCATCCCGGTTATTCAGCAAGAAGTCGAAGGCATCGTCATCCGTAGATATCACAAGATCGAAGTGCTGACCGCTATACTTCTGGTGATAAACAGACCGCAAATAGGCAAGGCGAGATGCATCTGGTAGATGTTTCTTCGTGTTCATGTACTCCACAGTGAGCTGTGCCGAGGGCATGAAGATGGCCAGACGGAGACGAATGGCCGAGGTAATGGAATCTGTCCAGCTAAGTCCAGGATTGTATGAATTCAAAAGAAGCACCTTCTTGGCT
>CABMDX010000160.1 GCA_902385025.1 uncultured archaeon
AGTCGAAGGAGTGAGAGTCCTTCATGATTGGCCGAGCTACACTACCGGAGCGCGGATTGGGGGTGGTTGTTACTATCATTTAAGGCTTGTGGCCCGCAAATAGCAGTCGCAGATATGGCGCAGCGGGCACTCCTCATGCCTTGCCCCCCTCGCCCGACAAATGAGCCGGCCATGCCGGATCAGGTTCAGATGCATAGAGAGATACTTCTCTGGCGGAACCCACTCCTCCAGAATCTCCTGCGCCTTCTTTTGCGTCGCATCTTCCGGTATCAGCCCAAGCCTTCTTGATACGCGAAATACATGCGTGTCCACGGGCATGAGAGGCAGCCCAAAGGCAAAGAGGAGCACCACGGAAGCCGTCTTCGGCCCCACGCCCGGCAGCGACTGCAAATACTCCAATCCCTTCTCGCGGCCGCACTTTGCCAGAAAGGCGAGCGTGACGCTTCCCCGATCCTGCTTGATCCTGGCCAGTGCCTCCTTTATCCTAGGAGCCTTGATATCCGCCAGCCCTCCTTCACGAATTTGATCGGCTATCTCCTCAACTGGCGCTGCGAGCAGCTCCTCATGGCCAGGAAAGGCCCTTTTCAGATTGGCAAAGGCCCGCAGGCTGTTCCTGTCGCTAGTGTTCTGGGAGAGGATGGTCTGGATCAACAGGTCCACGGGATCGATCTTCTCCGCTCGCACAACTCCATACAGCTCTTCCAGAACGCGAATGCATTCCATAATTCCTTGCTTGTCCATCTTCCCGTGCCATATTGAAAGAGGCATGATAAAAGCCTGGCCGAAAGAGGCTGGCTGTCTGCAAGAAAAAATTATTAACCAGAGAGATCGGAAAATAGCTAATGAACTTTGCCGATGCCTATCCCTTTCTTGTAGCCCTGCTTATCGGAGCCCTCATCGGAACAGAGCGCCATCGCAGACTTGCCGAGGATAAGGTCCGGGGCGTTGCAGGCCTTCGCACCTTCATCCTCATAGCGCTCCTGGGATCACTATGCGCTACCCTGGCCGGCCATTATGGGCCCGGTTTTGCTATTGCAGCTATTGCCGCATTCATAGTCCTCGTGGCCGTGGGCTATGCCTCCTCAGCAGAGGCTCTGGGCAGGATCGATTTTACAGCCGCGGTCGCCGCTGTAGTCACCTTTGCTCTTGGAATGCTCACCAGCTTTCCAGATAGCGTTCTCCTGGCCGTGGCACTGGCCATCATCACCACCTGGGTGCTGGCCACGCGGTCCATCACCCACCATTATGTGGAAGTCATTAGCGAGACGGATTTGCTGGACACCTTGAAGATGGGGATAATCGCGCTGGTGATCTATCCGCTACTTCCCGAAACCCCTCTCGGCCCCTGGGGCGTCCTCAACCCTCGCCAGATCTGGCTATTCGTGGTGATGGTCAGCCTCATAGGCTATGTGGGCTATATCCTGATCCGCATCCTTGGAGCTGAAAGGGGACTGAGCCTTACCGGCATCCTGGGAGGCCTCGTATCGAGCACGGCAGTCACATCATCCATGGCCGGGGAGGTGAAGGCGAATCCCGTTATATTGCCATCAGCAGTCTTCGCCACAGCCATCGCGAGCTGCACTATGTTTCCCCGCATCCTCTTCATCGTATTGGTTGTAAACAGGGATTTGTTCCTCGCACTTCTGCCCCATTTCCTGATCATGACCGCGGTAGGCGTGGCCCTGGCCTATTTGCTGGCCAGAAAAATCGCCCCTCTCGGAAAAGATGTAAAGATGAAAGACCCATTCCGCATCATCCCGACTCTGAAATTCGGCGCGTTCTTCGCCTTTGTGCTTGTCATCTCAAAGCTTGCCAACGTCTACTTCGGCAACACGGGAATTTATGCCGCCAGCATTGTCTCAGGCCTCGCAGATGTAGATGCCATAACCCTGACCATGTCATCTCTGGCCCAGTCGACCCTTGCTCCGAATGTGGCGGTAACCTCCATCACTCTCGCTGCCATCACCAACACCCTTGTCAAGCTGGCCATCAGCTATATCCTCGGCAGTGTAGAATTCGGCAATAAGATCGCGGTCATCTTCCTGCCTATGGTGTTTTCAGGCATCATAACCATGCTTTTAGTTTAGGAAAAAAGATACCCATGGGCCCGACGCGATTCGAACGCGTGATCCCCGCCGTGTAAGGGCGATGTCATAACCAGCTAGACCACGGGCCCTGCCTGCCTCCACTATTTCCTAGTAATATTAGATCTTATCGCTTAGCCTGCCCATGCAGGGCCAGGCCAAAGGCCGGAGCGGCAGGCCTGCCGCCCTCGGCCTCATTAATTGATCCGGCAAGCCTTCTGGCCTTAAGCGTTGCGTTTCCTGATGAACATGCCAGTGCTCGTCTCCTCAAGCACTTTCTCCGTCGGCTTTTTGGTGGCAAGGCTTACCAGTATCATGGCCGCCACAGAGAGCGCGAATCCATAAATGCTTGGGTGCATGGGCATCGCAGAGACGTACTTCGCATAGTAGCTGAAGGCAAAGACACCCACCAGTCCCAAGATCATGGATGCAAGCGCACCCTCGCGA
>CABMDX010000161.1 GCA_902385025.1 uncultured archaeon
CAGCAGTTCCTTGTAGCTGACGGCATCGATCTCGGGTTTGAAAAGAAGCGTATTCTCGTAGACGAAATAGACAGGCAAAGGACCCACAGGCCTCTCTTTGAGGCCGGTTACATGCCGGAAATAGTCAAGCGTTTTTGGCGCCTGATCGTAGTAAAGCTGGACGGCCACAAGGCGGTTTGAGGGAATAGCGGTCAAGAGCACCTTTTTGACCTTCAAAATCTCCATCGTCGTTTTGGGCTCCTGATTGACCACTACAGCATCGTCGCCTGTGTGTCCATTTACCTCTGCCTCGATATTCAGCTTTTTCGTCTGCTCCAGTGCATCCTGCAAACTGGCGCCCATGAGCATGATGCGCTCAGGCTTCACACGGACAGTTATCAACTGGCCAGGCCCTGCCAGCTTCACCATGTCCATGCCGGATGTAACGCGAGCCACCACGGAGTGGCCGGGATTCGAGGTGCGATCTGCCTTATAAATGAAGATCTTGCCCAAGCCTCGGCCAGTGGTTCTGACCGTAACCGTGCCTTCAAGGCGCGGTTCACGGTGCTCGTAGATGATATGCTCGCTAAGGAGTTGATCTGATGATATGTAGGAGCTTGAGACCGAGTCAACCTTAAAGGTTCCATTTCTGATCAAGGCCAGGAAAAACTCCGCACCATGAGGCGCCTCCTCATTGAGCTCTGCCAAAATAGCAGTGAAGATCTCCATGCCCTCCTCCAGAGGGAGGGTCATGTCTCTTGTGGCCAGCTTTTCGGTCAGGTCCTCCCATTCCACAATGGGCTCGATTGCAAGAATCTTATCGCCGATCCCCAGTCGGTCAAGGGTATTCTTGCCTCCCACGACATGTGCGAGCACTCCGCCCTCTGGTGGCGTGCCGTAAGCTGCAGTATGCCTTCTCTGCACAAAAACGAGATGGGTTTTTTCTGCATCGAAGCCCGCAGCACCCAGCACTATCTCCCAGCGATTATACTCCCTGGCAGCGCGGCCAAAGGAAAGCGACGATGAAAACGGTCCGAAGGCCAGGCCATCAGCCGAGGTCCATCTTACCTCGGACCCTATAATCCGGTCCAGACTCTCATGCCAGACCTTTTGCAGCTCATTTTCGGAAAGCTCGATTCTGAGTTTGCCTTTGGTGGTATTGAGCCAATAGGAGTTGGTCTGGCGCGACTTTTCGCCCCTCCCCTTGACCACTCCCACTATTGCGCCCTCGGCAGGAGCGGCACCTGCCTTGCCAAGGGCATCGACAAGATGCGCCCCTTCTGAGAGCTCGATCTCTCTGCCATCAACGAAGACTTTCAAATTAACTCCCCAGCATCTCCTTCTCTTCCTCTTCCGTGATCTTGGCCAGAACTTCATCAGGCAGACCGGCGAAAACCGCCTTTCCGTTGCGCATGAGCATTGCCCTGTCGCAGACGTTCTTCACGAAATCCATGTCATGGCTCACTATGACGAAGGTTTCTCCCAGCTCCTCGCGGGCATTGAGGATGGACTTTGTAACCTCTATGTTGGTGATGGCGTCCATCGTGCCGGTGGGCTCATCGAGGATAACGATACGCGGTTCCTTTATCAGGACCTGAGCCATAGCCACGCGGTGCCGCTCTCCTTCTGACAGCTCATCGGGCATCTTGGAGAGCACTGCTGCTGCCTGCTCCTCACCAAATCCCACCGTCTCCAGAGTATGGATGGCTTTCCTCTCTGCCAGCTCGAAAGGCAAAGAAAGGCCTATGGCCTCGGTCAGATTCTCTATGACGCTTCGGGATGGGTAAAGGGTATATTCCTGGTGGAGGATGCCGATGTATTTGGTAGCACGCCCGCGACCGTTGGACCCTAATACTGTCATGTCTACCCATTCGTCTCCAACCCTTACCGAGATGCCTCCGTTGGTGGGTGTGATGATGCCGCTGAGCATCTTTGATAGAGTCGTTTTCCCGCCTCCCGAGACTCCGACAAGACCGTAGATCTCCCCTTCGTTTATCTCCAGGCTTACATTGTCCACTGCCTTAACTACACCCCGGTCTATGCTGATGTATCTCTTGGCCAGACCGTTGGCTTTGATTATGGGCGCTCCTACTTTAACTTCTTCACGCTTGCAAAGAGTTCCGGCCATGGCCAGGAACTGTTTCGCTACTTCCTTTGGATCGCCTTCTGCCTTGATAATGCCCTGATCCAGCAGAATGGCTCTGTCGGTCAACTCGACCATCACATCTTCCCAATGGCTTGTGATGATCAGAGTCATCTTAAAGTCAGCCACGGCGCGCTTAATGGACTCATGCACAAGCTTGGCAGTGGACGGGTCGAGGGTTCCTGTTGGCTCGTCTGCCAGCAGGATCATGGGCGATTTGGCGAGCTGCCTGGCCAATACGACGCGCTGCTTCTCTCCGCCCGACAGTTCTCTGGCCACGTGCATCAGCCGGTGGGAGAGGTTGACCTCATCGAGCAGATCTGCGGCGCGATGGACGCTCATTGTATCGCCAGTCTCCTCCACGGCGCGCATAACATTCACAATCACGCGCTCGTCGCCATAAAGGGCAAACGTCCTCTGCAGCATGATGGCGATTCTTCGCACAATATCACGCCTGAGCGGATCATTTATGTCGAGCTTTGCAAAATCGGCTTCAAAAGGCAGCAGGTTTCCACCGCACCTGCATTTTTGCCCTGTATGGCTGGGGGGCTCCACATGGCGGCATCTCTCACATCTGGCTACATGAAAGATCACGCTTCCGCTTATGCCTGGAAAGGACTCCACTCCGCGCAGCACATGCATCAGGACGCTCTTTCCTGAGCCGCTTCTGCCTAAAATGCCTACCGACTCGCCCTCCTCTATGACCAGATTTATGTTGCGAAGAGCAACAACCTCACCAAACTGAACTGTCAGATCCCGAATCTCAATAAAAGGTGCCAAATTATCATGCCCCATAAACTCATTATAATGTAAGGTTCATCCGGTACCAATCCATGGCACAATGATACTTAAGTTTAACCGAAGCTTTAAATGTGCCTAGCCGATAACGATTGTTATAGATTTTTTCCTAAAAAGATCTTTGAAGTCTTGCTCTTTTCAGGCATTTTTAAAATGGATATGGTTTGCCGACGGGGATAAACCTTGACCAGGGCTTTGCAGCCCTTGAGGCCACCTCTGGAAATGGAACGAAAATTTGATATTAAATATATATTATATTATTCACTCTTTTGGGACTATTCGATCACATAATTTTATCGCTAGATAAAGCGCCGCAATGCTCAGTCCCAATCCTGCGGCAATAACGAGACAGACGGTGATCTCTCTGCAAATCACAATCATCCAAAAATTCCCTCAATCGGCATATATCTCATGATTTCTGCACATATTTTAATGCTTAAGAATTCCTGCAACTTTTGAGATGAAAGGACTATTAATAAAAGAATTATCAGCGCTATCCTCCAATATCTGGATACAATTGAAAACAGGCTCATTCTCTGATAATAGTGTTTACAACTATTTATGCATTTTCTTGTTTCAAAATTTTTTGGTGTTTTCTGCAATTGGACCCCGCTCTTTTTCAAATTAGGACCTTTTTCCCTGGCAGGACTCACTTATATTATTTATAACAGTATTAACCAAATAGAATAAAATGAACCGAACTCGCATGGATACGTTCATGCATTTGACCGGATATTTCAATGTGCAGACATGAATATTCTGGAGATCGATATATGAGAAGAATCATAACTGGTGAGCAGACAGAAGATGGCCGCATTATCCAAATCAGAAAGGCTGTAAAGGAGGACATCCCCAACCTGATCAAGTTGTTCAAGGAGACAATCCTGGATGTCTACGGTCAGATCTTGCCTGGTGAGGTTTTAGAGCCCTGGGTTGAAGGCGATAGGCTTGCCGGAGATGTCAACAGTTTGTGGCAATACATGATTGTGGCGGAAAAGGCGGGCGATATCGTGGCGGCTGCTGCGAGATATGAAGACATGATAGCCCTTATTTGGGTTCATCCGGCCTACCATCGAAAAGGCATAGGTAGCGCTTTGCTGGATATTGTCGAGACGGAGCTCGTGCAGTCAGGATATAGGACGGCAAAGCTGGAATGCTTTAGCGATAATGTCCGGGCTATGGGATTTTACCGGGCCAAAGGCTGGAAGGCTCTTTGCGAAGTAATGGATGAAGAGGCAGGAGCCTTAAAGATGGTTATGACAAAGGCGCTGAAGATTGAGTGCAGGTAGTGCATCGATGGTGGCATGTCCTGGAGTCGATGCTGCCAGGGCTGCGTGGATGGCTGGCAAGATCCCATCGAGTGTGAATCGCTTGTGATCGAGCAAGATGGCCGGGAGCGAGCGAGCCGTGAGCCGGGGCGTGGTCGGGCGGGTGCATTGAGAGCGAGTGGGAACGTGGATGGCCCTCACCCGGCCATCACGGTTGGCTATCCTGCATTCTTGACCGGGTTGTTGCCTTGATCTTGCAGTGCTCTTCCTGGGTGAACAGACCGGCTTCGACCATTTATGCGGAGCAAAAATCTTTTGGCAATAGGCTGAGTACGAGTCAATGGGAGAGAAAATTTGGGCTCCTCGCTATTTTCTGTGGGTAGCCAGGTAAACCTTTATAGTAACTCCTGCTAGAAAATGTGCGGTGTCGATCTCACAGGAAGACCTCTTTAAGATAGCACTGAATCTCGAACATCCCTGGTAC
>CABMDX010000162.1 GCA_902385025.1 uncultured archaeon
CACCTGCCTGCCACCCTTTCTCGCGGAAAACGGCCGGGTCTACGCGAGCGATGCCTCTTCCTACATCTGAAGGACGCGCCTCAATAACCTTAAGTGTGATTTCTCCTGTCATCAAAAACCTCCAATGTATATCTTCTCGTAAAGCTTAAGTAATTTTTTAGCCTGTTCTGGTAAGATTTATCCGGTTCTCCGGACTCTTTGAGCCTGAGCCTGTCCAATGAGTTTGCACCGGCTTTGTCATCTTGATGTCTGCCAACACCTCTTAGAGCCTTTATTCATGAGCTATTTACCTGATATTACTAACCTATAGTTAGTGACAAGGTGAATATTTAAAGCTTTCGGAAGACTGTAAAAAAACTGATTCTTTTTCAAAAATAGAAATAATATTCGCCGGTGGAAGTTGCCTCTTTCATCATCTGCTGCATTCTTCTCCGGATTCATAGGCTTCTCGCAATTGGTCCGCTACATCGCTCGAAAGCCGCTGACCGGCAACAGAAAAGAGAATTTCTGCAAATGCGGGGTGTAGACAACTCAGCGCCTCTCTCCCCTGAATGACCAGGTCCGCCAGAAAGCGCATGTCGTCCGCAGACAATTTCCGGAGCCTCTGCTCGAAATCCGATGTATCGCGGGAATGGTGGTTTGCCACGGGCGGAAGGATGTTCATGTATTCAATATCGATTCCCTGTGCCTCCATCTCCGCCAGCTCCGGTGCCAGCTTCCTTAAAATCTGCAGTTCTTTTTCATCCAGGTTTCGAGCCATGCATCTGCCAATGCTCTGCAAAAATAAATCATTATTGCGCAGGCAAAAAGTCTCTAGCCCACCGATTGAAAGATCCAGTCCAGATAAGGCTGATGCCCCTCAATTATATCCAGCACAATGATCTCTGGAACCTTGTAGCTGTGCAGTTCCAGGATCCTCTTTTTTAGCGGCTCGACCATATTTCCTGTGGTCTTGATGATCAAAAGCTCCTCCCGGTCCAGATTGGCCTTCCCTTCCCAGATGTAGCAGGACCGGACGCCCGCCATGCTCACGCAGGCTGCCAGCCTCTCTTCCACCAGTATCTTCCCAGTCCGCTCAGCCTCGGAAGGAGGGACTGTGCACAGTACCACTGCGCAGCCGGTCTTCATGTCTGGCCGCCAAGATTTTTCTGTTCGACCCACCGCTCGCCGTTCTTCGCAATCTCCTTTTTCCAGATAGGGGCCTTCGCTTTCAGCTCTTCGATGATGTATCTGCATCCCTGGAAGGCTTCGTCCCTGTGCGCCGCTGAGCAGACGATGGCCACGATATTGTCTCCAACCGCGAGAGAGCCGATGCGGTGGATGATTTGCACCGACAGAAGGCCAAACCGGCTTATGGCATCATCTTCGATGCTCTCCAGCTCCGGCAGAGCAGCCTCTCTGAAGGCCTCCAGCTCCATTCCCTCAATTCCGTTTCCGTCATCCCTGACAGTCCCAAGAAATGTCACAATGGCGCCTGCTTCAATGTTCCTGGCCCTTTTGACCATCTCATCCAGGCTGAAATCCTCATTCGTAATCTCGATCGTAGGCCTCTAGCCTCCTGCAACCGGCGGGAATACTGCCAGTTCATCTCCATCGTGCAGCCTGGTCAAAAGATCCTTCTGGGGGTCGATTCTTTTCCGGTTTATCATGAGAAGAACGTAGTCCCTGAGCTGGCCTGACTCTTCAAAGGCTGCCTCCTTGAATCTCTTATTGCGGGATGCAAGTTCTGCCAGGAGATCGGCTGCAGTCGTATCATCTCTCGATTCCAGATCCAGCTCTTTTCCCAGGATCTCCCTGAAGCTGGCAAATGCCCTGACCTTTATTTTCATGGCTATTTCTTCCACATATCGCCGAAGCTGGCGGGCTGCGAAGTTATCTCTGCCTTTTCCTTCAAGCCCCTTTTCAGGGATTTCTTGATCTTCTCCTTTTCATTTTCCCGCAGCCGGTTTATCTCTTCCTCGGAGTCGATTCCCATGACGAATGTACCATGACAGGGCTTGACGTATGTGAAGAGCATCTCCTTTCCTCGCACGCCCATGGCAACCGGTGGCACTCCGATGATATAATAGTCCTTGAAGATCTTGTAGCCCGGATCGACGTAGTAGACCTCTTCAGAGTTCTTTTCGATATATTCTCGGGCTTCCTTGAACGAGGTGCGCTCAAGGTAGAGTTTGTACTTCATCTGCTCTATACAGCTCATAAGACCACCTTATCGATCTTGTTCTTGAGCGGATTGGGATTATGAGTGGCCTTGGCCACAATCTTCTCTGCCGGATAATCGATGGTCTCGGCGAGCGCCTCTGCATTCTTGCCGAAGACCAAGGCATAGATCCTGGCGCGGGAGATAACGCTGAATGTGGCTCCATATGTCATTCCTGCATCGCTGTGCATAAAGACAAAGCAGACATCGAAATCGACCTTTTTTTCAATGATCTCGCCTATAAGCTCATCGAGGTCGATGGTATTTTGGACATAATAGCTCTCCGGATCGGCAGCCTTGAGCAGCTTGACTGCTGCATCCGTTCCTGCCACGGTCACAATCCAGCCGGCCTTATGCAGCTTGTGGGAGAGGTATATCACCATGCTCGTCTGCACCGGAACCTCCGGGCAGCCCATTACCAATAGCGCCTTTTTGCCTTCGGTCATATGCTCATCTCAATGCTTTTTTTCTTGATTGGGCCACACTCAATACACGCAATTTGGTATTATTATATTTGTTGTTGAAGCCGTGAATGTCCCTGGCCTCAAGGCTTTTGGGAGCACTCAATGCAGCCGGGATCTCTCTGGAAAGCCACCTCGTCGCAGCAGGAATTCAATCCGTCCCAGAGCAGAAGCCGGTTTTCGAGAAGCTCTCCTTGGCCGAATGTGTATTTGATCGCCACGGTCAACTGAATTGATCCGATCACGCAGCATGTAGATCCCAGAGCCGGGAAGGCAAAAGCCGGAGGCGCTCGCGGGAAGATGCATCTCAGGCATGCGGTTCTTTTAGGCAATATTGTCGTGGCCTGGCCCTGCCAGCCGCTGATAGCACCATGAAAGAGCGGGATATTTCTCTTTAGTGCCGCCCGGTTCAAGAGGTATCTGGTGGTGAAGTTGTCCATGGCATCCATGATCAGGTCAGAGCCATGCAGCAGGCGGTCGATTGTATCTTCATCTATTGTCTCCACAATGGCCTCGACTGCGATCTCGGGATTGATGCCTCTGAGGGTCTCATACGCCGATTCTGCCTTATTTCTTCCCATATCGCGGCTCTCGTGCAGGATTTGTCTGTTCAG
>CABMDX010000163.1 GCA_902385025.1 uncultured archaeon
CATCGCAGCGCAATAATCCTCCGGTCGTTGCAAGGACCGATCCCTGGAATTCGAAGCAGATCTCTATATGATGCTTCATTGGGATCTAGAGGAGAGTCCAGAAGCTCCCTGGCTATGGCCATCTTTGGATCATTATTGGAAAGAAAGCCATTTTCATCGAAGGCATGCTGGACTTCGCTTGCAGGAAAGCGGTAGACCCGGAAAAGCCAGTCAATCTGATAAAGCCGATGTTCCCGCCACAGTGGCTGCGGTTCTCTCACCTCAAAAGGCGTCCCCTTCTGTGGAGAAAAGGCGCTGTAGTAGGTTCTTCTCACCTCGACCTCTCCATATTCATATCGAACTCTCTGAAAGATCTCGGCATCGCTCTCCCCGCTTGCGCCCACCACAAGCTGTGTGGTCTGGCCTGCGGGCAGAATGTCCATTGATGCGCTCCGTTTGGCAGCTACTTCGCGAATATAGCGCTGCCTTTGAAGGATATCGCTCTCGTAGTTCTTTGTGGTGCATATCTCATTCATGTGCGAGGCTGAAGAGGCTTCCAGGTTTATGCTCACGCGATCTGCCAATTCAACCGCCTCCTGGATGAGCGCTAAAGAGGCGCCGGGAAGGACCTTGAGGTGAATGTATCCGGCAAAGCCATGCTTTTCGCGCAGCAGTCGAGCAGTCTCCACAATTCTTTCCATGACCAGGCTCTCATCCCGTCCGCAGCCTGAGGAAAGGAAAAGTCCTTCGATGTAGTTTGAGCGGTAGAGAGAGAGCGTGATGCCTGCCAGCTCCTCGGGAGTGTAGGAGTAGGCCCTGGCCTTGCTGGTGCAGTTTGCAGCATTGGTGCAGTAGTTGCACTCGTGGCTGCAGTGGTTGGTATAAAGCGTCTTGAATAGGCTGACACACCGCCCGTCATGTGTGAAGGCATGACAGATACCGGGCAAAGGGTCCCTGCGCGGCGAGTAAGTTGATGCGCAAATATCATGACAAGTACCCTCTCCCAGAGCCGCAAGCTTTTTTGGATCCACTGATATTTCCGGCCCAAGGGAGTCGAATTTGCTCTCCTGGGCCAGATGAGCGATCTTCTCCAGGGTGACCATCCAAATCTAAGATAGCTCTGGCCTCGAATAAAACCAGAACGCGCGCGGGGCGAAAGTAATCGCCTGGCGGAATCTCTCACGAGGCATCATCATCCTGAAAACCCGTCGGCGCACCTCTCTGGAAATCCTTTTGATGCCGGAGGTCCATAAATAGAGTTGAGATGACGGCGCGGAGCGAATTGTGATAAAAAAAGATCTCATGCAGAAAATTGGCCAGATCGTCGGGAGCTATCCTGAGGTACTGGCTGCTTATGTCTTCGGCTCTTTTCTGGAGAAGGACGACTTCAGGGACATCGATGTAGCCCTGCTTCTATCAGGAAACCCAACATCATACCAGGCAGTGAAATTGGCTATGCATATCGGAAGTGACCTGGACCTCAAGCTCCACATAGGCCGCGACTTCGATGTTCGGATCTTGAATAATGCCCATCCAGAATTCCAATATGAGGTGGTGAAGACGGGCGTGGCGGTCTACTCCCGCTCTGATCGGGACAGATTCGACTGGGAAGCGGAAGTGATTTCCACATACCTGGATCTCAAGGAGATGTACGACTACTACGACAGAGAATATCTGGCGAGGGCTTGAAGGCATGTCTAGATCCCTGGCTCATATAAGGGAGCTGGATGAGGCTCTGAAGGATTGGGAGCGGTATCAAAGTATACCTCTAGAGGAGCTTCTATGGGAACGAGACCAAAAGAACATGGTCTTGCATGCTCTCCTGGTTAGTATTCAGGCAGCAATAGACATTGCCAATCACATAATATCCCAGAAAGAACTTAGACGGCCAGCTAATTATCGAGAGGCGTTTTTGATTCTGGGCGAATCTGGCCTGATAGAGACAGACCTTGCAGGCATGCTTTGAGATCTGGCGGGCTTTAGGAATTTGCTTGTCTATGTTTATTGGGGATTGGATATGGAAATGGTTTACTCCATTTTGCAGAACGATCACAAGCCGCTTATGGCTTTCCGGGATATTGCAAAAAAGATTGTGCGCGAAAGCTCTCAAGAGACAAAATAAAATAGCATCTCCATTTTTCTTCAATCCAGGAACTCCGTCACAATTGAGTGGGTTTCAACCGGATGGCTGATCCAGAAAATATGCCCTGCGCCTTCTATCTCTCGAAGACTTGCACCAGGAATCCTGTTCGCAATCAAGAAGCTATTTGGAGGCGGAATCAATATGTCGCGATTCCCTATTATTACCATGGTCGGTACATGAATAGAGTCCAGGTGCATATCGAGATCGAACTCATTGAATGCCTCTAGCTGTGCCATATAAGCCTGGAGCTGGCAGGGGTACGTAAGGTTTGCCTGGATCTTTTGCTCCACAATGTCTTTGTGGGCATCAATGTACTCTCTGGGATAGCAGACTGAGGATGTCCACAGCAGGTAATCGTGCGGCGAAAGGTCTTTTCTCGGATAGAAATATTTTTGAATCTCCGGGGCTGGCCAGGTTCTGGATTTTCCGCCTGCCGTTGTGGCTCCAAGCACCATTCTTCTGATGCGCTCAGGATTGTCGAGTGCAATTCTCAATGCAATCATGCCGCCCATGCTGACTGCAAAGATATGGGCCCGCTCTATTCCCTGCTCATCCATAAGGCCCAAGGTGTCATCAGCCATCTGCTCAATTGTGTAGGGGCCCGGGGGCTGATCGCTGCGGCCTGCGCCCCGGTTATCGAACAGGATGACCTGATAGCGACGAGCAAGCCTTGCAGGCAAATCCGATCCCCAATCAAGGGAATGGCCGCCGAGGCCCATGATCATAAGCAGCGGCTCTCCCTGACCTTTGACCTCGCAGTGCATTCTAATTTTGTCTGCAACCATCTAAATCACCAGATACGAACTGATCCAAATCCCGTTGAATGCAAAAGCCAAAAGATAATGAGATGAGATACACTATAAATTTTTATGCATTTGCGCCAGAATAATTGAACGCGACTGCAACGCTTTGGAGGGAAAATAATGGCTCAGAACATATTCAAGATGCCTCGCATGAAAAAGTCGGAGTATGACAGGCTGATAGAAGAGCAGTATATCTGCCGCATCGCCTTCAAGGGAGAAGTGCATCCCTACATTGCTCCGTTTATCTATGTCTTTGATGGACGCAACATGTATTTCCTGTCAACACGATACGGAAAGAAGGTGCAGTATTTCCGGGAGAACCCAAGCGTCTGCGTAGAGATCGAGCACTTTTCGCCTGACCTCTCATCCTTCAGCTTCGTTGCTCTGCCCGGCCGCCTGGTGGAGGTGGATGAGGCGGCGCAAAAGAGAGCGGTGCGGGAGAGTTTCGTGCAACTGATCAGGAGCAAAGGGCTTTCTCCTCATGTTTTATCTGCGCTCGGCCACTCGCCCGAAGAGCCGGTGGAGGCGCTGCTGGACGGAGAGCATAGCAGCGTTTGGAAGCTGGTGGGGGTAAAGGTGGAGGAGATACTGGGGCTGAAGAGCCGGGATCTTGAAGAATGATTTTCTTCCTTTCCAAAAGGACGGGATCTTTCGCCTCCCAGTGAAATAAAGCCATGATTATCATGCGTATGTGGTAGATGAAGCGCTATCAATTGAAAAGAAACATGATGAATTTATCTCTGCTACTGCAA
>CABMDX010000164.1 GCA_902385025.1 uncultured archaeon
CTCGGTTTCCTCGAATATAGTGCCATCCGGCTTGAAGGTGATCGTTGTGCCTGTATGCTGAGAGGGACCGCGAATTTCGACGTCGGAAACTACGTTGCCTTTTTCGTACCTCTGCCAGTAAACCCGCCCGTTCCTTCTGACCTCCACCTCCAGCCACTCGGAGAGGGCGTTGACTACAGAGACTCCCACGCCATGCAATCCGCCAGAGACGCTGTAAGATTCGTGGTCGAACTTGCCTCCAGCATGCAGGACAGTCATCACGATCTCCAGGGCCGGCCTGTTGAACTGAGGATGATTGTCTACGGGGATGCCTCGACCGTCATCCGCCACGGAGACGCTGCCGTTTTGGTGGAGCGTCACTTCGATCTGTTTGCAGTAGCCACCCAGGGCCTCATCCACGCTGTTGTCCACTACTTCATAGACCAGGTGGTGCAGCCCCAGGGTATCCGTACTGCCGATATACATGGAAGGCCTGCGCCTGACTGCCTCAAGGCCTTCAAGAACCTGGATTTGGCTGGCATCATAGCCCGTTGCATCGCTCAAAACTGATTAAGCCTCCTGAATAATTAGGACTATAATGAAATGACCTGAGCGGATATAAAGCTTTTCCCTTAAATATATGCTGCTTTTTATTTGCTGATGTGGAGCATTATTTCAGAGGATGATAAAGTGCATTTTACCCGGTTTTACATGCAAAGAATATCGGCCAGGTGGAGAAATCTCTTTGGATCTCAACCCTCCGAGGATGATTTTGAGAATACGAAAGCCAAGGTCCGGATTCGAACCGGAGTGGTAATGCTCTGCAGGCATTTGCGTAGCCGCTCCGCCACCTTGGCAAACTACTGAATGCGTCTGGCAATAATGCCGGTCTGCTTTAAACTTTTGTCGGTCGAAGGCAGACGATACGCCAGACTTCTTGCTGCAATGTCCTCCTCTATAAAGCTTGCCTTTGAGGCAAAGAACATTTGCCACATGCTGGTCCGGTCAATGGCCGAAATGCCTGCCATTACCAACAAGTATAAATCTTAGAATTGCCCAAGATTGTGGCTTCAGTGGGGGAATCTCAATGGTAATTGGATTAACTATGATAAAGGTCAGCTTAGGCCGCGAAAAATCGGTTTATGCCGATCTGCAGAAAAGGGCGGGGATAAGAGATGTCTACCGTCTCTTTGGAGAGTACAATTTCTTCCTGGTCATGCAAGCAGAGGGGAAAATGGACCTTGGAAAAATGCTGCATGAGATCGAGAACGAAGAAAGCGTCATCGAGACCGGACCCATCCTTTTCACCGCGGAAAGTGACCATGAAGTGCGATCCGCAGCGGCATTCGGCTGAAGGCTAGGAAGCCTTTATTCCGATTTTGCCTTCTCGGATCTATCCTCGACTAGAGGCTCAAACTTTGTACCGTAGTAGATGATGCCCCTGTCACCCTCTTTTCCCAGGATGCGAAATACGTTTCGAACGCGCATTCCTATTTTTACATCCTCCGGGGAGGAGATGATCTGGCCCGTGACCCTGGGTCCTTCATCCAGTTGAATTATGGCGAGATTGTAGGGTGTCAGCCGCTCAAAGTCCTCGGTGGCATTAAAAATGGTCGTAAATGTGATGACTCTGCCCGTTCCCTTGAAAGCATACTCCTCCAGATGTGCCCCGCGCCTGCAGTTGGGGCAGAGGATACGGGGCGGAAAGAAATATTCGTTGCAGCGGGTGCAATGTGTTCCCAAAAGGTTGTACCTTTGGGGTATGCTCCTCCAGAATCTGGGCGCTTGCGTTGTCATCTTTACCTCGTAAATATATGGACCAGGGCAGTTCCGCCTGAGCCCCCCACATTGTGGGCAAGGCCTATCTCCGCTTCATCAACCTGGCGCTTGCCAGCTTCGCCGCGAAGCTGAAGGGCAATCTCGTAAGCTTGTTTTATACCCGTAGCACCCACAGGATGGCCGCAGGCCTTCAGCCCTCCTGAAGTATTCACTGGCAGGCGCCCGCCAAGTGCCGTGATCCCATCCGCGGTTGCCTTTCCACCCTGGCCCTTCTCCACAAAGCCCAGATCTTCTATGGCCAGGATCTCAGCAATGGTAAAGCAGTCGTGCACCTCAGCAACATCCACCTGACGCGGCTCGATGCCAGCCTGCGTATAGGCTGCGCGACCGGCATGAACTGTAGCGTCAAGTGTTGTCAAATCACGCCTATCGTGCAGGGCGAGCGTATCGCTGGCCTGGCCGCTGCCGACTATTTTGATGGGCGTGTCCACAAAATGTCTGGCCCTTTCCGTGGGAACAAGCACAACTGCCGCCGCTCCATCGGAGATGGGAGAGCAGTCCAGAACGTGCAGCGGATCCGCCACCAGTGGTGACCTATTCACGTCATCGATATTGATTTCCATGTGATACTGTGCTATGGGGTTCATGCAGGCATGATGGTGGTTCTTCACAGCCACCTGCGCCATCTGGTCATGGGTCGTGCCGTAGCGGCGCATATGCAGCTTTGCCATCATTGCATAGAGCGCCGGAAATGTAGCTCCGAAAAAGCACTCCCACTCCCGGTCGGCTGCAGCCGCCAGGGCATCCGCGGCGGTACCGGAAGAGACGTCAGTCATCTTCTCCACGCCCGCTGCAATTACGATGTCGTTGTAGCCGCTGGCCACGGCCAAAATGGCCTGACGCAGTGCCAGGCCGCCAGAGGCACAGGCTGCCTCCACGCGTGTGGAGGGAACGTGCAGCCGGGAGAGGCCGGCGCAGTCGGCAATCAGAGCACCTATATGCTCCTGCTCGATGAATCTCCCGCCGCTCATATTGCCCACGAAGAGGGCATCGATCTGCTCGCCCGCGATCTCGGCATCCTCTATGGCCATGACTCCGGCCTCCGCGATCATGTCGCGTAATGACGAATCCCAGCGTTCTCCGAACTTGGTGCAGCCTGCACCTATAATGGATACGGATCTCATATTCTCAGCTTGCCCTTGTGCTTGGCATACATTGCATAATCAAGATATTGAGCCCTGCCGATAAAGTCGCGAACGCTTGGCGCCTGGCCCCGAATCTCATCGATCCGATCGAGCACCCGGATGCTGAAGGCATCGCTTCCTGCACCTGATCCGAAGCTGGTGACAAAGATTCTGTCGCCCGGCTTTGCCTGATCAAGTGTTGCCGCGAGACCTATGAGGCAAGATGCAGAGTAGGTGTTCCCTATCAATGGCACAATTAATCCCGGCTCGATCTGTTTCTTGGAAAAGCCCAGCATCCTGGCCACGCGAACTGGAAATTTGCCGTTGGGCTGATGGAAGACGGCATAATCATAAACCTCAGGCTTTGTGCCCATGCGCTGCATGAGCCCTCGTGCAGCACTGCTTACATGCTTGAAATAGGCAGGCTCGCCGGTGAATCTTCCGCCGTGCTCCGGATAGGGCATGCCCTCTCTTCTCCAGAAGTCGGGCGTGTCTGTGCTGAAAGAATAAAATGACTCAATTTCTGCTGCCAGATCCCGGCTTCC
>CABMDX010000165.1 GCA_902385025.1 uncultured archaeon
CTCGCAGGTTCCTCCAACGGCAAATGTGGAGGCATACTCCGCAATCAGGATTCTCATGCCAGTCTCAGTACTGTCTGGCCATGTAGGTGCGATTGCGGCTCACTTTGCCGCAGACGGCACATGCCGCCTCCGGGAAAGAGACGTACTGCGGCTCGCCCAGCATATTTGCCTCAACCTGATTCTCCAGCTCGTGGCCGCAGTCCACCTCTCCGCACCAGGGCACCAGCGCCACACCCTCAAGCGTCTGGGCCTTTGCCTCATCGATGCTGGATACCTCTTTGACCCTGGCCTCATGCTTTTGCCTGGCCTTGCTGTAAAGCGCGGTCTGCAGCTCTGAGGCTTCGCCTAGAAGGGCCTCTTCCAGACCATCCATTGGCACCGCCTTCTTGGTGCCATCGCGGCGCGCAAGGGTAACGACTCCCTTCTCAATATCCCTGGGCCCGACCTCCAGACGGATGGGCACGCCCTTCATCTCCCATTTGTAGAACTTGGCTCCAGGCCGCTCGTCGCTGATGTCGAGCAACACGCGCATCTTTGCGGCTGCAAGTCTGCTTTGCAGCTCCCGAGAGACCGCCAGCACCTTCTCCTTGTCGCCAAGTAGGATCGGCACGATCACAATCTGCGTGGGGGCCACCTCCCATGGCAGGACAAGGCCCTTCTCATCGCCATGCACGGAGATAAGCGCGGCGATGCAGCGCTCCGAGATGCCGTAGCAGGTCTGGCTGACAAGCTTCTGCTCACCATTTTCAGCTTCGTAGGTTATCTCGTAGGTCTTTGCAAAGGTGGAGCCGAGATGATGCGCCGTACCCACCTGCAGAGTCCTTCCATCTGGCATGATCACATCGATGGCCGTGGTGTAATCCGCACCCGGGAACTTGTCCCAACTGGGGCGGCGGCTCACGAGAAATGGCAATGCCAGGCGGCTATAGAACTCCGAGTATCTCTTGATGGCAGTCTCCACCTGCTCCGCCGCATCCTCCCATGTGGCATGAACGGTATGCGCTTCCTTGAACGATGTGATCTCCCGCAGGCGAATAAGCGGGCGCGTGTGCTTTGTCTCATAGCGGAAGGTGTTGACGATCTGGTAAATGCGTAGCGGCAGATCGGCATGCGACCTTATCCAGAGCTTGAACATGGGATAAATGGCAGTCTCGCTGGTGGGGCGCAGTGCCAGCTTGATGTCCAGCGGAGTTGTTCCGCCACATGTCACCCAGTAGACCTCATCCTCGAAGCCCTTGATATGCTGCGCCTCCTTCATGAACTCGTTCTCAGGGATCATGAGCGGGAACTGGGTCTCCTGGTGATCGGGATCAAGAAGCTCCCGAATTATGCCATAAACATTCTTTTTAATGGCAAAGCCGAAGGGGAACCAGACGCACATTCCCTTGACGGGGTAGCGGTTATCGATGATCTCCGCCGTCATGAGCAATTCATGATACCACTCGCTGAAGCTCTCTTTGGGAGGCAGCTTGGCAAGCTTGTCGTCCTTTGCCTTCTTGGACTCGGTCTTGCAACCGGTCTTGGATTTAGCCCTTGAATCTTTATTGGAATCGGTCATGCAACCACCGATATAGCAATGGGGGTGATAAAAGTTTCAATGGCCGCGGCTATGAAGAGCAGCGGCATAGCCCAGCAAAGGAGGATGTGAAATGCCATCTTGATCTCGCTGGAAAGATCGGACTTCTCCCGCAAAAGGGTGAGGGCAAGAAGATAGCCCAGCCGGAAGCCGATGGCAACGCAAAGCAGCACTACTGGCAGCTCGATAATGCCGTGGGGCAGGATGCCCGCCAGCAAATAGAGCCACCCGGCCTTCTGTATGACGCCATAAGATACAATCCCCAGGAGAAAGCCGTTGCTGGTCACGACCATCAGGGGCACGAGGCCCAAACCCAGGCCGAGCAGCATGGCCATGCCTGATGCCAGGAGGTTCTTGAGAAAGATTATTATCATTATAATGAGGGGCGGCTGATCCATAATCCATTTCAACATCTCAAGCTCCTTCGTCCAGTTGGATGCCATCTCCGGATCGAGCTGGGCGGCGAAATATCCCATGACTGCAGTCAGAGCGAAGAGGAGCACGGACAGCCCCATATAGACGCGAACCGACTTCAGATAGGCCACATCATCCTTTATTGACAAACATTATCTCCCACCTTAAACCCTTCCCGGCCTTTATTTAAGGATAACGCGGCCAATTGCGATGCTGAGGAAAAGGAAAAAACCACTCTCCGCCAGGACACAAAATGCAGCGGGAATGCCTGCCTCCGGTCCAAAGAGCATAAGAGCTACTGCGGCAGCAAGTCCCAAATTTTTGTAGGAGCCAAAGAGAGTATAGGAGATCGCCTGCTCCCGACGTATGCCCAAAGCTATGGAAGCCGCAATTACCATCAATCCTGCGGCAAATGTGCGTGCCAGGGCAATCCAGGCAACAGATCCTATCTCTGCCCAGAGGGCACCCTGATTGAGCCCGACCACGGTGTAGGTGACACAAAAAAATCCCAGATTTATGGGCAGAAGGCTATCAAGCGGAAGCCTGCGCAAATACCGGGACGCAATTGCCGGGAGCAGGATCATAAGCAGAGAAATCTGCACCAGATAGCCTACGCGGACTCCCGTTTGGCTGGTATAGACAAAGATGATCGCAGGCATCAGCACCAGAGAGGACAGATAAGATAGAGACTCAGCATAAAGAGAGAGACGAACATCTCCATTCAGAAGCTTTGTCATGGGCAGTACCGCAACCGCAGGCGGCGCCGCTGCCATTACAATGAACCCGTTCCTCAGGGCTCCTTCCGGCAGGGTCCAGGCCAAAAGCAGTATGAGCCCGGAGAGGAGGCAGTAGTTCAGGGCCAGGCCGAGGACCGAGCCGCGAATAGTGGCCCCGCATATGCTCTTTAGATCCAGGCGAACCTCTGTCAGGGAGAAAGCCATCATGATCAAGAGCGCAGGGGTGATGAGCGGCATAGTGTGCTTTGCAGTCCCTGGAAAGGCCAGGCCGAAGAATATGGAGAGAATGAAAATGAAAGACGTGCTCTTGAGGAGCCGAAGGGCATACCGCGCCGCCTTTTCTGCTGCCCCAGGCCTATGCAAGTACAAGACTCCTCATTATTGGATTCCCGCTTCCATTCATGCACTGCTCAGATAGTAGAGCCCAAAAAAAATCAAAAGACCTCCGCAGAGGGCCAGAATCCTGCGGTAATTGGCCTCAGACAGGATGCTCTTTCCCCGATCAAGGCTTGTCGAGACCAGAGTGTACCAGCCAAAGTCCGCGCCCCAGTGCCCGATCATGAAAAGGACTGCCATGAAAAGGCCCAGGCTCAGACCAGAAATGACCAGAGCGCTGCCTACGGAAAGCCACCAGATCCAAAAGTATGGATTTGCAGCACTGGTGAGTATGCCGGTCAGATATGGATTGCCGACGGCCTCGCTCTGCGACTGGACCATTGAAGCGCTCCTGCTTGCCTTCACCGTCAGAATTCCAAAGACTATCAGTGCCAGGCCGCCGGCTACTGCAATATAATGAGAATACTGCTGCAATGCCATGGCCAGACCTCCCACGATGAGAAGGAATATGAATACCTCCACCAGGGCATGGCCTGCCGCCACCTTGGGGCCTGCAGTCCAGCCGTTCTTGAGGGTGGAGTTCACAGTAGCCACCAGCGTAGGGCCCGGGGCAAGCGCGCCAGTCAGCCCGATGGTGAAGGCCATGGCCAGCATTTCAATCATCTCTAGCATCTTTTGCCTTCCGATCATTTTCCGGGACTCTCGGTAAAAAGATCTTTTGCTCATGGCCTGGCCGAACATGCCTGCATGATAAAGAAAAGTTCCCAGAATGGATTTTAGAAAGATGCCAAAATGGACAGGTCGGGATTTGAACCCGAGGCCTCTACCATGCCAAGGTAGCGATCTTCCAGCTGATCTACCTGCCCTTCGAGCAACACACTACGTCGTAGTGCATTTAAACATGTCGGTAGGAAAGCGATCTTTTCTATAGCTCTGACACCATTCGGGAGATAGACCCAAAAGCAGGAGATCGCTCAATTCGGTCTGGGGCTGAATAATTTTCTTGAATAAAGCGCTTTCTATGGCTTTTGGGGACGGGAAAATTTCTCTTCAACCCTTTTTCGGTGCAGGATATTGTAGGAGCAGAAGGGTATTATTCGCCCGTCCGGAGTGGCATAATGCACGCCGCACCTTTGCAGCCTCTCCAGATCCAGATTGTAGAGATCCTGGAAGTGCATGGCCCCCAGAAAGAGGGTTCTCTTATGAAACTCGCGGATGGAATCGCGCGTGCCAGAGCGAAAGACGGCCAGGAGCATGCGCGTGACATTCAGGCCGCCCGGCGCTATTGATTCGTCCACAAATTTGGGCAGCTCTCGCAGCATCTTTCCTTTGAGCTTCAGGACGCCCAGGCGCGAGCCGTCATAGCTTTCCGCAACGCAATCTATCAGTTCCATGAGCCCCTCCACATCGATGAATCTGTTGATGGGAATCAGGCGGCCGTTATGGCTGAATACGTAAGTCGCAGCGCCGCAACAGGGGTGCACGGTGAATGCAGGCTGGCTGGCTCCTGATTTTTCCTCCAGCAGCCGGGAGATGGGATCCACGAAGGGAACAGGGTAGAAATCCTCTCTGGTGATTTCTCCTTGTGTCTGCTCCTCCACAAGAGCCAGCAAATCTGGAATTGTTATCCTTTTGCTCGCCCTCTCCTCTGCCTCAATTCTTCCGGTGAAGGCGACCGGCTGGAAATTCACGCCCCTGACCACATCCAGGTTCTGGGAGGCAAAACGCACAATTGCGCCCACCTGATGATCGTTTATGCCTCTCGCAAGGGTTGGAACCAGGCAAGCGCTGGCCAGGCCTGCGCTGCGGAAATTCTGCAGTGCCTGGAGCTTCTGTGGAAATATGTCGCGACCGCGGATGGCCTGATAAGGTTCTGGAGTGATCCCGTCAAACTGGAGATAGACTGTATTCAGGCCGCTTCTCTCGAGAGTGCGGCACAGATCAAGGCTAGAGGCCATGCAGAGGCCATTGGTGGCGATCTGAATCTGAGAGAAGCCCATAGACCTGGCGAGTGAGATGATCTCCGGCAGGTCGGGGCGCAGCGTTGGCTCCCCGCCCGAGAATTGCACTGCAGGGCAGGGCAAGGGCTTTTCCTGTCTCAGGCTTTGAAGCATATAGCGAATCTGCTCGATGCTGGGCTCATAGATCAGTCCGCCCGAATCAGCGAAGCAGAC
>CABMDX010000166.1 GCA_902385025.1 uncultured archaeon
AATGGCTGGGTTGTTGACGAAGTGCAGATCGTCGCCCTCTACTACATACTCAGTTCCGGAGAGCTTGTAGGGTACGAGTTGCCTCTGTCCGAGGGGTATGCCGCCGGCGTGGACAGACGGGTTGTAGCCGGTCATGCCCCGCTTGCCCTCGCCCTTCTTGGCGTACTCCATGAACTCTCTCTTACGAGCGTTCTGCTCTGGGCCAAGTCTCTTGTACTCTACTTTCTGGCCTGCAAGGTCGAAATCCTTTCCGAACTTCTTGTTGAGAGCCTTTATGAATAGCTTCTTGGTGTGCTTAACTGCCATTTGAATCACCCCACCTTTACTCTGGCCTGAATCCCCATTTGCTGCGCAGCTCCCACATGTGGTGTAGAGCATCAACAGCCTCGTCGTATTTCCTGGCGCCAACCTTTCCGCACATGGGTATGCCGTCCACCCTAAAGATGGTGGTTCTCTTCTTGGCCTCGGCCTCGGTCATGGGCTTGCCCAGGTTGATCTTTCTATCCAATGGAATGCCGACCTGATCCTTGGTTGCATAGACGTTTCCGTCCTTGCCCATCTCGGTCCTGGACAGCATATCGAACTGCATGCCGTTCTCTTCCAGCCTCAGGGAGTGGCCGTGCACAGTGCAGCCTCTCATGGAACAGAGGGCGACATCGGTCATCTCGCTATCGTACTGCTTCTTGGTGTAAGCCTCGATATCCATCTCCCTGGCCTCGATGATCTGTCTGCCGGACAGGGTGCCTGGGTCGCAGCCCTTACAGTTGATGGCTCCCCAATAGGATCTCCAGTATGGGATGGATGGGGCAAAGTACATTGAATCGGTCCACTGGGAGTACCTTACACGGTCACCAGCAGCAGCGCCGGCTGTCGGTGCAACGATTTGCCTTATGGGGCAGTCTGGCTCGCCCATTTCCTTGAGGGGTGGGTGAGTGCTTGAGTAATCGGCACCTGGAGCCCTGTGGCCCATGATGGCTACTACGTCCGCCTCGGGAATATCTCTGAGCTTCTCGAGATTGCCGGACATGTGCTTGCGTCTGTTGATACCAACAGAGGTGCTTCCGGGATAATATTGTGGTGTGTATGCCATATTTTATCTCTCCTCATCACCAATAGTCACTCTTTCTTCAGACAATATGGCCAATCTATCTCTCTTGGCCTTGGGATCGATTAGCCCCAATATGCGCGTGTCTCCATCTCTGCCAAATTTGGCATAATCCGTTATGGTTGAACGGGTATGGAAGAACTTACCGCGCTTGATATGGAAGGAGAAGGGCAGCGCTCGCTCACACGCCGCCTTTAGTCCGTCGAAGTATTCTTCGCTCTCAAGCTCAAGCCTGATCCTCCCAACTTTTACACAGAGCTCAAATGCCTGCCCCGCCACCTCAATGAGGAGGTCTCTGTTCTCCTCGATCGGAGAACCCCTTCCGGGACCATAGGGCACGCTTCTGGGAAGGTTGGGGCCATGGATCATTATCCTGATGATGCCACCATTTTCATAAATGGCATTCAGCAGCTTCTGAGCCGTAGCCGGCAGTAGATACCTGTTTGGGACTATTTCTACCTGTATCGATTCCGTGTCTGATTCAGTGACCATTTCTTCCGCCTATCTTACACAGCCTCCGCAACCGATACGATCGGCTCACGGAATTCCTTGATCTCGCCGTATATGGCACCGACCAGTCCAGATGTCATCTCAGGTGTGAACATCTGAGTACCGGCATCCAGTGCTACTGCTGCAGCCACGCAGGGTATGGCAAATCCTCTGGAATGCCTGGTTACCACGTGGTTGCCGTTGAATACACCGGGGCCGCCGCCACCGTAGATGGAGTGGCTGAAGAACGAGAAGCCGACAGCCGTTCCCATTACCCTGCCGAAGTCGCATCCTGGCAAGGCGGTCTCCTTCTCAATTATATCGTTGAAGTACAGCAGTGTCGAGGACACAGCCTGGGCGCCCCTGAGGGAGCCGCAGTTGACCATTGTGGCTGCCAAAACGCCTGCGGCGCAGTAGGCATTCCACTTGGACACATCGTTGGCCTCGTACAGAACATATCCAGAGGGCATCTTCTTGCCAGCCTTGATGACCTTATCCTCAAGAGCCTTGCCCACTGTGCTCTGAACTACTGTGCCGATGGTGCCGGTCTTGCCGTTGGCCTTGACGCACTCGTAGACCATGTTGTTGGCGTTCAGACCCTGGTATGCCATGCCCAGGAGCTGGTGGCGCTCAAATATGCCGAAGGCGTTGCCCATCTCGAACTCGCCGATCTGCTCGTAAATCGAAGCAAGAGCAGCGGCATTCATGGCGTTCCTCTTGGTGATGGCTGCAAGGTGGTTGGCCATGACGTTCCTGAGAGCAAAGCCCAGACCCTCATCGTTCTGGGGGATGTTGAGAACAGATGCGACGTTTCCGCCGGACATGCCTACAGTCTGCGGGTACTCGCCCCAAACAGAGGCGTGGACCATGGGAGCCTCTACAATTCCGACCTTGAACTGCTGGACGAGTGCCTCGGTTGTTGCTGCGGCAGCACCAGTCAGACCGACCACGAACTCAGAGGCAGCGTTGACTCTGGCGGTGGGGATCTGTACGAGCAACTGCTTGCCGCCAGCGAGCACCTTGACATTGGTGTCGTCGCCAGGGGCGACCTGGAGCAATGACTTAATCTTATCAGCAAGGGCTGCTGCATTGGCAACTACATCATAGTTGAGCTCGCGTCCCTTGATCTGTCTGCGTCCTCCGGCTACCTTTCCGGTCTTCAGGGCGCCTTCGATGCCGGCCAGATTAACGGCTACAGTTCGCTTTGTGAGAGAAATGAGTCTCTGCATGGCCGCGTTCTTGAGAGGGCTGACGGCGCTCAGGTCGACGTCGCTCTTCAAAAGAACTCCGCGGTCGCTATATAGGTCTATCTTGTCAGACACGT
>CABMDX010000167.1 GCA_902385025.1 uncultured archaeon
TCACATTTTCCTGGCCAGCACTCCCTTTTGCATAGAATACGAGCTTCTTCGCTCCAGCCAGATTCAAACCAACACGAGGTCCGCGATTCCATGTACCATCTCCTTGGATAAATATGCCCGCCCATTGCTCTTTCGTCCTATCATAGGATATGCGTGCGCAGTACATGCCGCTCTCTGGTTTGTCCGGCCAAGTCGTATCTATATTTAATGCTTTATTGCCGTTATATTCACCCATATATCCCGTCCAAGGATAGTTCAGTGGTATCTCGTTATAGACGGGCACATTTTCAGCAAATGATGAAGGAATAAATAAAATCGCGCATAGCAGCGGGATTCCCGGGCTAATTCTCACATTATCACCTCGCACGTCTGTCTTTCATTGTTCAGTATTATAGATTATGGTTGTTATTCCGGAGACACAATTATATTTTTGCTTAAATTGTATATCACATCAGCTCCAACGAATACTTTTAACGTTATTATATGCTTTCCTGCATTCTTAAATGCATAATGAAAGATTTTGCCATGACCCAATAAATTAGGCGTTTCGTTATCAGAGTACCATTGATAATATGCTCTACCGTCCACCTCGCCTGAAATATCGTTTCCTATGAACTCCACCACTTGGCTTTTCTTGGGATAATCTGGATTTATGCTAAAGTCAAATGTTGGCTCAATCCCATTTATTACTTCTACCAACTGGCTGAAAGAACCGATGGCATTTTTATCGTCCTCAACCTTCAGGGTGACCTTATAAAAACCAGCTATTGAATACGCATGATTGATCTCGGGCTTGAGTGTCTGGCTTACTTCCCCATCTCCGAAATCCCAATTATAGGATTTTATCGATCCATCCAGATCACGGGTAGCAGAAGCGTTAAAGGTTATAGTCTCTCCTGCATTAGGCTTTGTGACTGATATATTGAACCGGACGATTGGCGGTTCGTTCATGGGAGTAAGCGGCTCTAGAGGCTCGCTGGTGTCAGGGTAAACTTGAATGTGACTCGATGCAATAAAGAATGGTCCGCCTGGATGCTTTGCCCCTCCTGGCTCTTTCCACCAATCCAGATTCAGCCACACATCGCCGGTGGCCAAATCGGTTTGGACATTGATATCCTCTGCCATATACACATATCGAAGCCAGCGCACCATTCGATCCACATCGCTTCCAGGATCCTTGACATTTCCCAGGTACACTTCTGCATAGGCATGGCCGCCGGCAGGTCCATGGGCAAATATGATGCGAGAAGTGGCTCCCACGGACTCGACGAGCGCACCGAGGAGAATGGCAAAATCATCGCAATCGCCTTTTCCCAAACCTCCGACATCCTGCCCCATTTTCAGAGTATAATTGGAGTGCTGGAATTGATCCAGACCCTTCCAATCACCCACATAAGTCCAATTCTTTTCATCAACCAAATAATCATAAATTGCGCAGATCTGATCAATTCGCCGAGGTCCGGACCTTTTGCCGATCAGCTCAATCCCTTCATCCCGGACAGACCCATCTCCCCGATTTATTCTCCTGGTGATTTCCTCTTTTATCGATTCCATGCTTCGGCGGGTCTCATAGGAAGCTGAATCGCCTTGAGGGCCGGCAGCTACAGTGAAATTTACGCTATCCGAGCCGTGGAATTCTGTTATATTACCGTTATTCAGCAGGCGACCGCCTGATTTTCCGTAGGCATAGGCGACTTCTTTGAGAACTCCAGCGGCGTCTGAGAACTCAGCTTTTTCATGGTCTACCCGCTCAAATGCATTCGTTACCGGAGCAAATGTTAAGACCAAAGCGCCTGATATCGCTATGAAAAAGAGAATGATAAAGACGCAACGGTGTCGATGCATGGATAGCATAACACAACTTTCTATCGATTAAAGATTTCGGCTTTACGAATATTTTAAGTAATATCTCAGAGCATGTCAGAAAACGCCCTTTGGAAATTATCATAGCGGATACATCATCACAGCTTCGGCTCAAACGTCCTCGCATCCAGCCGGATCTCATTCTGACAGTAGCTGCAAACCGTCTCCAGCCACTTGCCCTTCGCCAGAGCCAGATCAACCTCCTCCTGAGGCGTCAGATACTGCGTCATCTCCTCCCCGCATTTGGGGCATGTCACCTTCAGCCACTCCAGCCGCGAGAGCTCCCGAATCGTCTTGATCAGAAGGCCGATGGCATCCGCATAATTCTCCCTGGCGAATGCTATTGCTCGCAGGTTTTCAATCAAAAATGGCCTCTGTGCGCCCTCCTCCTGCAATGGGATGGTCAGGAGGTCAATTCCTCTGGCGAGACCGATCTCCTGGCAGACTGCCGGAGAAGAGGCACCATTCTTGGTCAGCAGGACCACCAGGCACTCGGAGTTGCGTATGCCAAAGGAGACGCGCTCTGCAAGAGAGATAGCCGGAGACTGATTGTAAAGGGCAACATAGCTCTCCAGCCCCACCTGCCAGAGGGCGCGGGAGAGCTGCAGGGCCATATCCTCGTCATCCGGGCTATGGGAGATATAGACTCGGGAGATCATTTGCAGCCTTCATATCGCAAACCAGAAAAAGCTGACTCTCAGGCTTCCTGGAAGACCTTCCAGACAGACCAGAGGATGGAAACAGTGGCCACGAAGAACACTAAATGCAGCCAATCCAAAGAGATAGGCAGGGCCAGGAGATTTGCCAGATCATAGAAAACGTAAAGGACAAAAGTCAGAGCGATGCACCAGCCGTAATATTTCTTCTTGTTCACAGCCAGCATTACGCCAAGGACTGCCACCAATCCCTCTAGCAAGATGGAGATGGTCTGCAATGCATTCATCATTTTTAACACCAACAATAGTTAAATTTGCCCGACATATAAACGCAATGCAATTTATCGATGAATGCATAAAAATTAAATAACAATCTCAATTGCATAGCTTTAAGTGATTTAGAGCAATTAATACCTCTCTGAAGTCTCATGCCCATAGGTGTTTACGTCTGTCACTGCGGCCTGAACATCGCCGGCGTTCTTAATGTGCAGGAGCTGAAGAGCTTCGCAGAGAAGCTGCCGGATGTGCTCATTGCCCGCGATCTGCAGTTTTCATGCTCCGACATCGGCCAGGAGCAGATCCAGAAGGATATAGCCGAATACAAGCTTGACAGGATTGTGGTCGCCGCATGCTCTCCGCGATTGCACGAGCCCACCTTTCGCCGCGCCATAGCGAAGGCTGGCCTCAATCCCTACATGCTGGAGATGGCCAACATCCGGGAGCAGTGCTCCTGGGTGCACATGGACCAGCCAGCGATGGCCACAGAAAAGGCCAAGGACCTCATCTCCATGGCAGTGGCGAAAGCTGCGCTCTTGCGACCGCTGGAGCCGGAGAGCATTCCCGTCAGCAAAGAGGTGCTGGTCGTTGGCGGCGGAGTCGCAGGAATCGCCGCTGCCCTGGATCTGGCCGATGCGGGACACCACGTCTATCTGGTGGAGAGACGCCCTACCATCGGCGGCTACATGGCTCTGCTCACCGATGTCTTCCCCACAAACGACTGCTCCATTTGCGTCCTGGGGCCCAAGATGTCCGAGGTCTTCAATCATCCTGATATCACACTCATCACCTACGCCGAGATCCTCGGAGTGGAGGGGAGCGTGGGCAACTTCACAGTATCAGGACACCGCCGGGCTCGCTATGTGGACGAAAAGCTCTGCAAAGGCTGCATCAATGAATGCTCCAATGTCTGCCCGGTGGAAGTTCCCAATGAATACGACTTCGGCATCGGCAAGCGCAAGGCCATTTACGTTCCTTATCCACAGGCTGTGCCCCTGGCAGCATGCGTTGACGCCCAGGCCTGCATCGGCTGCAACCGCTGCATAGAGGCCTGCCCTGCCAAGGCGGTCAAGCTCGATCAGGAGCCAGAGGACTTTAAATTAAATGTGGGCGCCATCATCGTGGCCACTGGCTGGCAGCCCTTCGATGCCACCCGAAAAGAGGAGTACGGCTTCGGAAGATACAGAGATGTGATCACCACGCTGCAGATGGAGAGGATGCTGAATGCCTCCGGGCCTACCAAGGGCGAGGTTGTGCGCCCGAGCACAGGAGAAGTCGCCGCTTCCATCGCTTTCCTGCAGTGCGTCGGCTCGCGAGATTCGTCAGTTGGAAACATTTACTGCTCTCGCATCTGCTGCATGGCATCCCTGAAAAATGCGCAACTGGTGAAGGAAAAGTATCCAACAACCGAAGTTACCATTTACTATATCGATATCAGAGCCTGCGGAGAAGGGTATGAGGAATTTTATGTAAGGGCCCAGAAGCTCGGCATAAACTTTGTGCGCGCTCGTGTCTCCGCAATCGATCAGGTGGACGGGGATATCCATGTGATCTTCGAGGACACCCAGACTGATGAGTACAGAAGAGTCCGCCACGATCTGGCAGTTCTCTCTGTGGGCCTTGAGCCGGACAGAAGTGCGGATGTGCTGGGCAATCTGCTCGGCCTCTCCAGGCGGCCTGACAGGTTCTTTGAAATTGCGCATCCAAAGATGAGGCCCGTGGAAGCGCATATCGACGGCGTCTTCATAGCAGGCTGCGCCTCGGGCCCCAAAGAGATCCCCATCTCCATTGCCCAGGGGAGCGCA
>CABMDX010000168.1 GCA_902385025.1 uncultured archaeon
CGACGCTCCCAAATGGCTCTGCTACAGCGTGGCTGCCACTTCCGGAACCATTCTGGCGGTTTGTAGCTGCACCATTCTGCCCATGTTTGCCGGAATTGAAAAGCGAGGCGCAGGAATAGGTCCAGCCACGGCTTTCCTCTTCTCCGGGCCGGCCATCAACCTCATGGCCATCATCCTCACGGCCCGAGTTCTGGGCCTCGACCTAGGTCTTGCCAGGGCAGTGGGCGCGGTCTCAATCGCAGTGATCATTGGCATGATCATGGCCGTAATATTTCAGAGGAAAGACGAAAAATGTGATGCTGTGGCAGGCTCCGCTCCAGGCCAGGCAAAGGCCGAGGGCCAGAGCGCGGATCCCGAGGGCCGCCCGAGCTATATCACCGGCCTGTTCATGGCAATTCTCGTGGCCATATTGCTGGTAGCTACATCCAGCCTCTTTGAATTGCTGCCCAAGGCAATAATTGTTGGAGCCCTGACGCTCGTGGCTGCCAAAATGCTGAAGACATACTATCAGCCGGAAGAGCGCGAAGCATTCCAGAGCGAAACCTGGTGGCTTGCCAAGAAGATCTTTCCGCTGCTTGTGGTGGGCACATTCATCACCGGCGTGATAGGCTACTATCTGCCTGTTGAGTGGGTCCGCACAGTCTTTGGCACCAGCAGTCCACTGGCATGCTTTGTAGCCTCCGTGATCGGTGCCCTGCTTTATATGCCAACTCTGCTGGAGGTGCCAATTGTGGGCACAATGTTCGGCTACAGTGCCGGCATTACTGCGCCAGGGCCGGCGCTTTCGCTCCTGCTCGCCGGGCCATCTTTGAGCCTGCCCAGCATGATAGTGATCACCAGAGTCATAGGCTTGAAGAAGGGTGGCGTCTACATCATACTGGTGGTAGTGATGTCGACTCTGGCGGGATTGATTTACGGGAGAATTGTCTAGAACCAAGACAGATAATCAGGTGAATATCATGGTGAAGATCGAGATTTATGGAACAGGTTGCGCCAAGTGCAAGAGCTTGCTGAAGAATGTGGAAAAAGCCGTTTCGGAGCTGGGAATAAATGCCGAGATCGTGAAGATCGATAGCATCCAGGAGATCATGAATCGTGGAGTTATGATGACTCCGGCGCTCTATGTGGATGGAGAGTCGAAGATGGTGGGAAGAACGGCAACCGTGGAAGAGATAAAGAGATTGCTGAAGAAATAAGGATTTGCAGGTTTCATGGAAGAAAAGATAAGGTGCAGGTGCGGCTCCTCGGATGTGCGCGTCGTGGCGTGCTCCGGGGCCTCAAATGTTGGACAGATTGCAAACCAGGCAGCAATTGAACTGGCACGGGAGAAGGTGGCCGGCTTCTTCTGCCTGGCAGGAGTCGGAGCTCATATAAAAGCAATGGTCAAATCCGGGAAGGAAGCGGATTTGATGATATCCATAGATGGCTGCCCGGTACAGTGCGCAGCCAAAACCATGCAGCATGCTGAGATCGAGCCAGCCATCCAGATTATTGTGACGGACCTGGGAGTCGAGAAGGCGCATGACATTGTCATCGATCCAAAGGTTTGCAGCGCCGTGGTGGCAAAGGTTAAGGAAGAGCTGGCGGCCTGAGGCTGAGAGTCTCAGGCAAAGGATTCTGGTCTTGGGGCTCTGGTAAAATCGGGCCCCAAGCCGAAGTGACCATCTGCTCTATTTTTCAGTCCTTGATCAATCCCTCACCGCAGAAGACCTGCCTGGCCTCCTCGAGGGACAGATCTGACGGTGGAACTATGATACCAGATGGCACAATCTCCATGGGATCCAGGGCCTCACCCTTCTCCCGAATAATGGAAATCAGCTTTGATAGCTCCTTTTTATATGCTATATTGTCGCCCTTCTGGACATGATCCACTATGCGGTTGTCGATCCGATTGAGCTCGCCCACCAGCCTGTCGTCCAGACGGAACTGGCCCTCTCCCAGGATTCGGATGATCATTTCTTCATCTCCGACTTCATCCTGGCAAGCATATCATCCACGCTGCTCTGGGATTTGGCCTTGGCAATCTCTGCATCCAGCTCGTCGCCGCCTGAATAGTCGGTGAGAGTCCCGGTCTCCAGAAGCTCGTCAAGCGCTGCAGAGCGGGCACGCATGTTCTCAGTCTTCGCCTCCGCCCGCTGCACGGCCATGCCCACGTCTGCCATCTCCTCACTGATGCCTGTCACGGATTCCGTGACCTTGACCTGGGCCTCTGCAGCGGAGTACTGGGCCTTGATGGTCTCCTTTTTGGTGCGGAAGGACTCCACCTTGGTCGCCAGGCGGCTTTCTGCTGCCATGAGCTTTTGCTGCTGCTCGGCAAGATCGGCGATCTGCTGGTCCAGAGATGCGGCCTGAGCCTGCAGTGCAGCCTTGTTTTCCAGAGCCTTTCTCGCCAGATCCTCCCGACCGAGCTGCAGTGCCTCCTTGGCCTGGATGTCAAGCTTGTCCAGGCTCATCTGAAGCTTGGCCTTTTGAAGCTCCACCCTCTTCTTGGAGGTGGCGACCTCAGCCACGCCCCTCTTCACGTTCTGCAGGAGCTGAAGCTGCTTTTCGTAGGACAGATCCAGAGTCTCCCTGGGGTCCTCGATTTTATCCATTATCTTGTTCATCTTCGACTGAACTACAGTGCTCATACGATCTAAGAAACCCATTTAACACTCCCCATTTAGCTTGATAACGCATATACATATGTTTTAAGGTATTTAAGGACTTTTAGATAGAAGACCCGCAGCCACCCCCGTAATGCTCAAAAATGCAATCCGATTTTCGAGAACATCCAAACAGAATTTATAGATGTAGCGAGGATTATGATAATATGGAAATACCTTCAATCCGGCTGGCATTTGGAGCATATTTGCTTATTGTCATTTTGCTCGGTCATTCTCTTGCTGAAGAAAAGGCCATGCCAAAGGAAATTCTCATTCTCGCCTCATATAACCCCGGATTGAAGTGGACCGATTCCATTGGAAGCGAAATAGAGAATCAATTATCCATATACTACCCATTTGCAGAGTTTTTCTTTGAATACATGGACACCAAGAAACAGGCTCCTACAAAAGCTCGACTGACCGAACTGAAGAAGCTGTATCAGGATCGATACAAAGATCGCCATTTTGATGTCATTGTCTGCTCGGATGACGATGCTTTCAACTTTCTGCGGGAAAATAGGGACGAGCTGTTTTTGGGAACACCAGTGGTCTTTTGCGGAGTGAACTTCTTTGAGGACAGGATGCTGGAAGGGAGGAAGGGCTTCACGGGTGTGGTAGAGGCATTCGATCTGCAAAATACGATCTCGCTGATGCTGGCGCTGCATCCATTGGCGCGGCAGATCGTCATGGTAAACGACCAGACCACTACCGGCAAGGCAAACAGAGAAGTTATGAACCAGACGCTGCCACAGTTTCGCGATAATGTGAGCTTTGCAATATGGGACAACATGACTGTCGAGGAGCTGCAAAGGAATGCCTCACTCCTGGGCGCAGACAGTTTAATACTTCTTTTGAATTATAATCGAGATCGGGAGGGAAGAGCCCTGACCCACGAGGAGAGCGCGTGGGTCCTGAGGAGCGCGAGCACGGTTCCGATTTATGGAACGCGAGACGTCTACATGGGCTATGGCGTGCTAGGTGGAGTGATCACCACAGGACAGGTTCAGGGTGATCTGGCAGCGGATCTGGCAGTGCGCATTCTGCAGGGCGAAGCTGCGGAAAACATTCCAGTAATTAAAAAGTGCCCGAATCGCTATATGTTCGATATGCTGGAGCTGCGACGCTTCAATATAAGCCTCGAAACCCTTCCTGCAAAGAGCGTTATCGTCAACCAGCCATTTCAGCCCAGGGCGGATTTCAGCGGCAAGAATCTGAGCGGCCTGGATATTTCGGGCAATGATTTGCAGAGGGCCCAGATGGAAAATGCCAGCCTGGAGAGAACAAAACTGAGCAGGTGCATCTTGACGGGTGCAGAGCTTCATAATGCACGAATGGCAGAGAGCAATCTTCGGGATGCAGCTATGGATGAAGCCAACCTGACAGACACAGATCTGTCAGATGCCGATATGAGTGGCGCCAGCATGATATTATGCAACATGAGGGGCGCAAATCTTGCTGGAGCGGACCTTTCCGGGGCGGACCTGCAGCAGTCGATCATCAGCAGAGCAAATCTTGCTGGAGCGACACTGGATGGAGCGAACTTGACGGCTGCAAGCATCAACGATTCGAATATGACCGAGGCTCACTTGATAGGCGCATATATGAGGCGCTGTTTGCTGCACAGCTCAATCCTGAAGAGAGCCAAAATAACAGGAGCAAGCCTTATCGGAGCCAATCTGATAGAGGCCGACCTATCTCTGGCCAACCTGACGCGGGCCGATCTATCGGAGTCACGCTCTGAAAGGGCAAATTTTGCAGGATCTGAGATGATCGGATCTTGCCTGGTATTTGCCAATATGAGCTCCACTGACCTTTCCCGGGCCAACCTGACCGGTGCAATATGCACCTCTGCTGGCCTGTCCGGGTATAATCTTTTCAGGGCAAATCTGGCCTGTGCCAGCCTGAGAGAAGCCAGAATGACGGACTGCAACCTCACAAATTCCAACCTCGATGGGGCAGACCTGACTGATGCCCATTTGAATGGGGCAAACCTCCTCAAAGCGAGCCTTGATCAGGCCAGATTAGTGGGAACGGACCTATCCCAGGCAAATCTTGCGGGCGTATATCTAAATCGGGCCAGCATGATCCAGTCAAGGTTCAACTGGGCCAGTCTGAAGAATAGCCGCATAATCGGCTGTCAGTTGGCGAGGGCAGAGATGTTCAGTGCTGACATTAGCAACTCAGACCTGAGCCGCTCCGATTTTTCCAGGGCTTATTTGCCCAGGGCAAATCTATCCGGCTCGATATTTCAGGGCGCAATACTGGATTTTGCGGACCTTACCAATGCTGATTTTTCAGGGGCCGATCTAAGAGAGAATAAGTTTTTAAATAATCACATGAACAGCGCGAACTATACCGGCGCCGACCTCAGCAGAGCCTCATTTTACTCACTGGATCTGGAGGATCTGATCTTTCATAAGGCAATAATGAGATCGTCCGTAATGGTAGGAATGCTCATAAAGGGTGCAGACTTCAGCGAAGCAGATCTGAGGAACATCAGAATAGACAAGGCAACTCTGGAGCACGTCAACCTTTCAGGATGTGATCTGGGTGGAGCCAACCTGACCACGGTGTATCTGATCGATGCCGACCTGAGGGGAGCAAATCTTGTGGGAATAAAATATGACAGGATAACGCTGCCTTTTATTGCGGCATCGAAACTGGAAGGGGCTAAAATGGGGGCTGATTTGAAGAGAGATATAGAGGAACTGAGGTCGGGCGTCGGGGCCTGACCGGTTTGACTTTTAAGATTTCAGAGATGGAGCGAAAGGTCCAGGGCCGGCAAGCCGCGGCAGCTCATCCGTAGCAGCTCATCGGAAAAGTATCTATATTCAAAAAAGCGATTATTAATTTGTGATATCAATATGCGTCTGCATCTTCATTTTGTAGTTGTTTATTCAGTTCTTGTGCTCATTGTTGCCGGTTATGCGAGCTGTGCAGAGCAGCATTCTGCTGGCCAGAATAGGACAGCTCCGGAAAAGCCAGGCAGTAGCCTTTTGGGACTGATCAGAGATCGAGCTGAGCTTAAGGGAGCTGATTTGAGCTCTATGGAATTGGGCGGTATGAGCTTGAATCAATCCGATCTGCGGGATGCGGACCTGGCGGGATCAGGCCTGGCAGACTGCCATCTGATATCGGCATGGCTTGCGGGCTCAAGCCTCCATGGCGCTAATTTGGCAGGGGCAAACCTGAGCGGTGCGGATCTCACAGGCGCTGATCTGACCGGGACGAATCTGTCGCATGCCAACCTTGCCAGGTCAGCCATGATCGGATCGAACCTCACCTCTGCCATCCTGATTGGAGCTGATCTGTCCGGGGCTGAGGCAAAGAGGGCCAAATTTGCGGGCAGCCATATTTCCGGTGCAAACCTGATGGCTGCAAACATGACCGGGGCGGATTTTTCCTATGCCGACCTCTCCGGCTCAGAGGCGCGAAGGTGCAGGCTGAGAGAGGCAAACCTCTTCCGGGCGAACCTCTCCAGGACAAATCCGATTTCAGCGAGCTTCATCGATGCCAATCTCTCGGAGGCGGATTTATCCGATGCAAATCTCGAGGATGCCAGGATGTACCGGGCAGATTTTACAGGTGCAAGGCTCAATAATGCAAACCTGATAGGAGCGAGCCTGAATAACTCAGATCTCAGGGGAGCGGACCTCAGCCGGGCCAGGATATACTGGGTGAATATGATGGGCTCCGACGTCAGGAATGCGTATTTTCGCAGCTCGAATATACTCGGCGCAAAGATGTGCTGGGCGAATATGAGCGGCTGCGATTTTGTCTGCGCCAGGATTTCCAGGTGTGAGCTATATGGGGCCGACCTTAGCGGTGCAGATTTGCGTGAATCTGACCTCACCAGGTCTTATCTGCTCGGGGCAAACCTCAATCGTGCCAGATTGGATGGAGCAAATCTGGCTTATGCAGACTTCAGCGATGCAAATATGCGGCAAGCAAGTCTATCTAATTCGCAGGTGGACTATACAATTCTGAATCGAGCGGATCTTAATGGAGCTGATTTGAGCCAGGCCAGGATTCTTGGAGTGAGCATAATTGGCGCCAATTTCAGCAGTGCAAGGTTTGACGGGGGAATACTGCAGGGCCCGGAGATGATTCAAGACACGGATATCGGAAAGTCCAGCCTTCGGAATGCACGGCTGAACCTCATTTTGCTGAAGAATGTGAGCTTCAGGGAAGCGGATTTCAGCAATGCTAATCTGACGATGGTTATGATGCTTGGGGTTGACTTTTCCGGGGCGAATTTGAGGGGAATCAAGTGCGATCAGTTCACACTGCAAAACCTGGCAGGCTCAAATTTGCAGGGCGCAAGGATGGATGAGGACTTGAGAGCGAAGCTGGCAGGAATGCGGACGTGAGGAGGCAGCC
>CABMDX010000169.1 GCA_902385025.1 uncultured archaeon
AAGCTACTCGTTGTTGATGATGCACCTCAAATGCTCAAAGCGTTCAGGGATATATTGGAGGCCCATGGATGCGAGGTATACGAAGCAGAAAACGGCGAGGAGGCTTTGATCAAATATGCAGAAGTAAAACCGGATATCGTTCTTATGGATATATTGATGCCAAGGCTCGATGGCATAAGCGCTACCAAGAGAATACTTCAAGATGATCCTTCTGCAAAGATAATCGTTATCTCCGCCGTAGGAAAGAGCGGCCTGGAGAAAGAATGCCTTATCGCAGGGGCAAGACAATTCATTGTAAAGCCATTCAAGATAAAGGAGCTCATCAGCTCAATTAATTCGCTGGCGAAAGAATGAAAGGAATCGAATCGGTAAGGGGGTATCAGGAAGAGATAATTGAGGCCATTCCGAGCACGATAATAGTAGTAAACAGAAGCCTGGAGGTCCTCTACGCCAACAGAAATTACTATGCCAAATCCGTTGCGAAGAGAGAGCGGGATGTCCTGGGAGAGAGGCTGTCGAGGGTAATTCCACCCATGCTGATAGAGAAGACCAGAATTGATGACAAGATCCGCGAGGTCTTCCTCACCGGCACTCCCTTTGATGGTGACCAGCTCCGCTATCCTGGTGGCATGTTCTACTTCTACAAGATATATCCCCTCAAGGAAGGCGAGGAAGGCATCAGCAAAGTTGTTATTTTCATGGAAAACATCACAGAGCTCACCCGGCTCGAGGAAGAGCTCCGGGATTCCTATGTCAAGCTTGAGAATGCCTATGCTGAGCTGAAAGAGAATGATGAAATGAAGTCCGAGTTCATCTCCACGGCCTCCCATGAGCTCAGGACTCCCTTGACGGTAATCAACAGCTATATCGAAATGTTTGAGGAGGGGATGCTAGGAGAGCTGGGCGAGATTCAGCGTGAGAAGATACAAATCATACGCTCTCAGATTGAGCATATGATCCGCCTGGTGGAGGATATGCTCGATACATCGCGGCTTGAGTCGCGCAAGCTGAAGATCCATAAGTCTCCAATAAAGGTCGACGAGATAGCAAGGAAGGCTCTCGATGAGCTGAGCCGGCTGGCCGGGCTGAAGGAGCAGGCAGTCAGCCTCACAGTCGCTGGCAATCTCCTGGAGATCGATGGAGATGGAAGGAGGATCAAGCAGGTCTTCAATAACCTCCTGACCAATGCCATCAAATACACTCCAAACAAGGGAAAAATTGGCGTTATCATCAGGGACGAGCCTGGGCAGGTTCGGGTATCAATCGTGGATAACGGCATAGGCATTGCCAAAAAAGATCAGTCGCGAATATTTCAAAAATTTTTCACTGGCTCAGGAAGTTCGCTTACCAGAGAGTCAGGAAGAATGGGCCTCGGACTTGCCATTGCTAAAGGAATTGTCGAAGCCCATGAAGGGCGCATCTGGGTTGAGAGTGAGATAGGGAATGGAAGCACCTTCATCTTTACATTGCCAAAAATATGATTCGCGAAATTCTCTCCAGGCTGAAGCTTTCTCCCGCTGTCGTCCCGGCAACAGAGCCCCTCAATCATCATATCTCCTATGATCTCGCCCGGGGTTCGAGCTATCTTGTAAAGGAGACGAAAGCAGAGCTCGGTTTCGAGATATTTGCGTCCCTGATCAAGGGACGATGTCTGGATTGCGATCATCTTGATGCCTTTCCCTGTGAAAGCATAGGCTGCGAAAGATGCGCACTTCCCTGCACCTGCAAGGGATGCACGCATATCCGGGCTCAGGGATTGTGCTTTACTATGAGCTCGCCCCTCGAGGTGCGCCTGAAGCATGCGCTGCAGACCACGCCCATCTTCTGGATCAGCAATCACGGCTCCAATAGCATCAGTCCAAATGATCTGGAGGTAATTGCCGATATTATTGGAAAGTTTCTAAAGCAGAGCAAAAATCCTGTGGTACTCCTTGATGGCCTGGAGCATCTGATATTCGAGAATGGATCTGCGCCTGTGTTGAGGCTTCTTAGGGATATTGAAGAAGGGATGATAATGCAAAATGCGATATTTATTTTGCCGATAAATCCTGGTGCCCTGGAGAAGAAAGAGCTGGCGCTGATCGAGAGAAATATGAAAGAGCTTACTATTGTACAGCACTTGAATGAGTGAAGATATTAAACATTTTATAAAATATTTGCAGGTATTGCAGTCCAATAGACGGAGTATAAATCTCAGTGCTAATAAAATTGTTCGATAGAGTGAACGAAAATATTCATATAGTTTGTGGCAAAGTATGCTATGGAGGATAAATTTAATTCATGAAGAGATCCGTTGAGAATATTGCCGACCTCTGCGAATCTCAGGAGGATTATTGCAAAAAATTCATTGATAAAATTATTAAAACAAATAGAGAAATTTTTATTTTATCCTCACTATTAGAGAAGCAAATGTGCGGTTATGATATTATTAAGGAGATCTTCTCAACGTGTGATGTTTTTCTCAGTCAGGGAACTGTTTATCCAATTCTATATACTCTGGAAGAGGACGGCATAATTAATGCCGAATACAGCAAGGGCGATATGAGGTCCAAAAAATACAGCCTTACGCCCAAAGGAAGAGAGGTTGCCCTGCGAGACATTGAGGAGTTCATCAAAGCCCTGGAGCAAATATCCGTTTTGATCAAGAGATAAAGAGAATGGCGATGAATACCATTTGCGGCTGGGAGAAGTTGCTTGAAGGTGAAATTCCTGAAAGCTCCGTGAACATAGTTACAGGAGCAGAAGGGACCCTGAAGTCAGGACTGGTATTTAGCATTCTATCCAATCATATCGCAGAGCATGATGATCATGGCCTTTACATCACACTGGAGCAGAATAAAGAAAGTCACCTGAAAAATATGAGCAGTCTGGGGATCAAGAAAACGGATGGGCTGCACATTTTTGACTATCAGGACATGCCAGCTGAATCGTCTGATCGCGAAATGGACATGATGACGATGACAAGGGAGGTCATCGATTATTATAAGGAAAGATATGGTTCTTTGACCGTATTTGCCCTTGATTCGCTGAATGCGCTTTATTCCATCTCAGAGGATGCTCATCTTCGAGATAAAATGTATCATTTTTTCACAGGCCTCAGGGATAAGGGGCTTACCTCTTTCTTAATCATGGAGTCGTCTTCCCCAGGGCTTATGCCCGAATGTCATTCTTCAGAGCGTTTTCTCGCCGATGGCACCATTGAGCTCGGAATAATTGAGAGCAACGGGGCAGTCAAAAGATATATTCAGATCCTGAAGATGAGATCCAGAAAGCATGCGATGGAAAAGCATCAGATCATTATAGATGAGATGGGAATAAATATATTGGGTCCCATTTATTAGAATGCTTTTCTAGCGCACCTTTTCTCCAGATTTCCCTAGTGGCATACAATGCACCCTCATCCTGGAGTTCTTGAGCTGAATCTCAGAAGCCAATTTCTTGTTGTACCAGGCCCGCACAAACAGAGGCTCAATCTCGATGGCCCGGTTATAGCATTCTATGGCCCCTTCATATTTTTTTTGTTTATATAGAATATTTCCTTTTATATTGTAGACCAGGGCATTATCGGGATTTTGATCCATTGACAATTCACAATACTGCAGAGCAGTCTCATATTTCCCCTGGAAGTACAGGATATCCGCTTTTGCAGATAAGGCCTCCCAGCTCTCGGGATTGCTCTCAAGCTCCCTATCAACAACCATCATGGCGCCATCAAGTCCTTCACAGGACAATAGGCGTAATGCCTTTTTTAAAGCACTGCTGTTGCTTGAGTTCTCGGTAGATGCTGCCATTAAATGACTGACCCCTGGTCCTTGAAAACCTAATGAAATATGAATTCTTCGGCCTATTTCATGTCTATTCAGATGAGCTTTTTGTGCTGCTGAATGATCTGTCATAAGCCTGCGTCTCTTTTCTGTGCCTGCTGCAATACCACTGGATTTTTTGCTGGCTCTCTATGTTGTCATCAATTAGATTCCCCGATATGTCCAAATCCGATTTTTCAAGATCTAAATCAAGACAATGTGGCGATGATATATATAGACGATTTCACATATTCGAGGTGTACAAGCCAGGCTTCAATTCTGCATTATAGGCAGCTTTTCTTCCTCGCGCCATCCCTGGGAATTCAAATTCTATTTGAAGACCTCTCCGGCTTCCTTGTACCATAGCAATAGATCGAGGTGGCCCATCGGGATCCCGGATTCTAGAGAAAATGCGGTCATCTTCCTCTCGATCTCCAGATAGATTTTCTTTGTGGGGGAACTCGGTACCTCTTCGATGACCCCTAAAAGTGCCAGATTCTTGAGGATATGGCGGTCGAGAATTGCCAGGCTCTCTCCCAGGCCGATATTTCTCAGAAAATGGCTGGCCTCTTTGTATCCCAGGCCCTTGACACTATGCACCAGCCACTCACGGGCCCCGGAAGGTGTAGAAAATTTCGATAATGTCTCTCTTATTGACCTTTCAGAAAATTGCTGCCTTGCAAGGCAGATGTAATCGGCCTTACGCAAATTGAACCTGACACCCACCAGCTCTCCTTGAATGGCAGAGGCAGCGCCTTCGGCAAGCATGCACTTTCTGTCCAGCCTCTGCACCGCTTTCCAGCAG
>CABMDX010000170.1 GCA_902385025.1 uncultured archaeon
CCGATGAGTTTCCGCCTTCGGACACCGTGTTTGCCCACATGATCATGTTGGTATAGCCGTTGGCGTCTCCTTCTGGAGATGCGCCGTTATCCGATATCACCACGATCATGGTGCTGTTAAGCTGACCGCTATCTTCCAGATACTTCAGGAACCTTCCAATCTGCTCATCGGTGTAATCAATGTACGCAGCGTGAACCTCAGCAAACCTTGCATAAACCTTCTTCTCGTCTGCGGTTAGGCCGTCCCACGCCCTGACCCACTGGTCACGCGGCGGCAGATCCGTATTCTCAGGTACGACTCCCAATTCCTTTTCTCTGGTCAGAGTCTGGTTTCTCATGGCATCCCAGCCCATATCGAATTTTCCCTTATATTTATCAATGTAGGCCTGGGGGACGTGATGCGGCCAGTGTCCAGCGCCGAAGGCCAGGTACAGGAAGAATGGCTTATCCGGCTGCAAGGATTTGCCATCGCTTATGTACTGTATAGACTGGTTCACCAGATCCTTGGAGAGGTGGTAACCCTGCTCAGGCGTGGCTGGCGGACTTATGCGGGTGGTGCCGGAAACCAGATCCGGGTACCACTGGCTGGTGTGGGACTCCAGGAACCCATAGAACCTCTCGAATCCCCTGCCCATGGGCCACTGGTCGTAAGGCCCTGCAGCATTGATAGTGCCAGAAGGTGCCAGATGCCATTTGCCCACGCAATAGGTATCATACCCTTGCTTGACCAGCATCTCGGGCATGGTGGCCGCCTCTTTGGACAGGTAAGTTGTATATCCGGGGTAGCCTGATGCGAACTCCATTAGGGAACCGACACCTACAGAATGAAGGTTCCTGCCAGTGAGCATACAGGCACGGGTCGGAGAGCAGATACCTGTTGTGTGGAAGTTGGTGTATCTGATCCCTCCTTCGGCCAATCGATCTATATTTGGAGTATTGACCGGGCCGCCGAAACATTCCAGGCCGCCATATCCAATATCATCGAGCACCAGGAAAACAACGTTTGGCGATCCCTTTGGAGCCTTTACAGTCTCAATTGGGCATGGGATTGAGTCTGCATAAGTCAGGCCAATCTGAGGTACGCATTTCTTGGTGTCTCCGCTCTGAGATGAAGAGGACGCGGATTTGTTATTTGCAGACTGTATGACCAGGACGGTATCCTGCTGAGGAGTTGCGACGTCCTCGTTGGCCAGATCTGTGAGAGTCGAGCTCTCAGATAAGGTCTTTCTTCTATTCGTAACCATTTCCCTGCCAGAATTTACCAGCGAGCTGGTAGAGGAGCCGCTCCTGGCATAGGCTGCCAGAGTTTGGCTGGCTAATTGGCTGTCTGATGTCGCTAAAGGATCCGATGCTCCCGAAGAATTGCTGCTATCTGCGGAAATATTGGAGGCCACTATTGCGAATAAAAAAATCAGAGAAGCCATTATTATGATGGCTTGTTTTAAAATTTGCATCCCTCCTTACTTGTAATCCTCCATCATAATCTTTCATAATCATATATTAATTTTATCTCAAAGGCCTATATGAGTTCCTCAAGTCGAAGGACTATCCCCTCGCAAAATTATAAATATCAATTTAAACTAATGGTAAGAATTGACAGATTAATTTCATTATCCGTGATGCCGTTTGGACCGATACCAGCAATATAGAGCTTCTCGATGAAGCCCAAACGCTATCATACTCATGATCATGCTTACCATTAGCAGAAAGGGCGGTTGCAGAATGACGCCAGAGATTAGTCCCGCTGTCAGGAAATAGGCATGAAATCCAAGAGGCACAAGAAAGACAAACGCATCCCCAGACAGGTCAATTTTTTGGGGGCGAAGTGCCAACACCAATAGCAGAGCGCCTCCCAATACAGCAATGATTGCAGAATAATGCACAATGTCGCTGGAGATGCTGGTAATGAGACGGTTGGTAATGAGCACGCCTACAGTCCCGCAGACTATGGCTCCAGCAGGGGATAGCCAACGCCCCCAGAAGCCGGGAAGTTTTGAGAGCACACTCAGACTGAACGAAAAAGAGAACACTACCCAGAACCATGCCCAGAAGTTGTTGTATGGGACGCCGAAGTACTGATAATTAAAGCCATTTCCCCAATCCCACATGCCCAGGCGGATGGCTATTGCATCCATGGAAAGGTCGATGCTCAAGGCAAGAAGGCCGTCAAGCACTGGCCGAGCCCATTCTGGAAGGTTAGTGCTGTCCGAAAAATTACGAGCGCTGTAAATGATAGTCCCCCAGGCGACGCCAATAACCACTGGAACCGGACCAAGCATTATCAGAAAATGTCCATACTCGTAAGCATTGAGCTGCTGGATAGTAGCCCATTCGAGCAGCAAGCCAAAGAGTACTCCCGCAAGAAGCTTCCAGGCCACCCAGGAGCCTCGCTGCCATGCGTTTTGCAGACAGATCATGAAGAGCACAAAAACCAGGAGCTCAAAGGGGAGAAAGTACAGATTTGGCAAGGGCATGTGCAACAAATACCAGAGTATGGCTAAAAAGCTTGCGAGAATATAGGAGCCAAAGCAAAAAAGCCCAGGATGATGCCGCCCGAATCAGTAGGAGGTTAATGGCATATTTATGAAGATCTATTGTTAGAAAATTGCGCTCAAATATATTTGTCTAATTTTTGGATCTTTAATTAATAATTAGTAATACTAAGTAATAAATCTTTAATACTAAGGGCAGCTTAGAACGCTGCAGATCAGAAAATGCTGGAGATATTATGAAGAACAGATTTTTGGCTCTCTTGACACTGATACCCATAATGCTTATGGCTCAATCAGCTAGCGGTGCAGCCTTTACACTGGAAATATTTGGCAATGCCAATATGGATGATACAATAGACGAGAACGATGTAGCATATGCAAATGATATCATCAGTGGCAACAAAGAAAAGACTGAGTTTGCAGATGCCAATGGTGATGGTCTCATCGATGATAAGGATATAGAGCAGATCAAGGCAATCATAAACGGCGAGGAGAAGGAGCTTATTCTCCTGGATAGTGATAATCGTACATTCAGGACAAAGATGCCTCTGCAGCGAGTGGCCACATGCTCTCGCCATTTCCTGGAAGTGGCACAGTCTCTAAAGATACCGGCAGACAAGATCGCTGCCATACCGACGGAGGCAAAAGACAAGGGTTACAGCATTCTCTTTCCAAAATATCAGGATAAAATCGTAGTGGGTTGCACCGGAAGCCCATCTGCGGAAATCGACTGCGAGTCCATAATTGCCGTAAAACCCGATGTGGCCATATTGTACGGTTTTTTCGAGAAATCAGCTCCCGCCCAGGAGAACCTGGAAAAGACAGGAGTCAATGTGATTCGCCTAAATCTGAACAGGCCAGATCTCGATGACCTCTTCCCTCAGGAAGTAACAAAGCTGGGTTATCTATTCGACCGCAAAGAAGAGGCCGGGGACCTTCTGAGCTACTACAAGAAATATGAGGATTTGGTGAAACAGAGGCTTAAGGACCTTCCGGATAATGAAAAACCCAAGGTCTATTACGAGACATTTAATAAGCAATATGTGACTGTCAACCAGTTCTCTCGAATAGATCTGGCAGGCGGAAAGAACATCATTCCATCGAGGGGCTTTGAGCGCACGATGAGCGTGATTACAGTTGATCCCGAACAGGTTGTGGCCGAAGACCCGGATATAATCATAAAAATCGCACCATTGAATGTCTCTTGCGGCTACGAAATCGATGCCGGTGATACCTCAGATATGGCCGCTATAAGAGACGAGATCATGAAGAGGCCTGAGCTGAAGAATGTAAAAGCGGTGAAGAATGGAAAAGTGTATGTAATTAGCGGCTTCGTGATGCAGTCCGGACCGTTTAGCGGCTGCAAGTACTTCCTGCAAGACCTTTATCAGGCCAAGTGGCTTCATCCTGAGCTCTTCAAGG
>CABMDX010000171.1 GCA_902385025.1 uncultured archaeon
ACTCCCTTGCCCATTGCTCCATATCCCTAAGTGGGGCGACTATATCTATATATTTTTATTGTTTAAAGACAATGCAGCAGGGTTGATAATAATATTCTGTATTCCCTACCTAATGGGAGTTAAGGTTTTAATATAAGGGCTGCCTTAAAGCTTTCTAGATAATGTTCCTTATCTTTAATAAGTTCCTTGCTTAGTGTTGCAAAGGTTTTATTAAGCGAATTAGTAGGTATGCCGCATATGGCTCGACGAAATACATAACTTTCAACCAACTTTAAAATTTCAATAAATTCTTCTTGATTTAATAAATTTTTGGAACAATCGTCATAAAGTTGCAGCAAAAAGGGATATGCTACATCAACTTTTAAAGCATTAATATCCCCCAAAATAGGCGCCACTTGCTCTCCTGCATTATCCAGTAATGCTAATTTTGCGAAATATTTGAAATAATAATTGACATCCTCGACGACCGCGTATTTATCAAATTTATTAGTGCATGAAACATGTTTTTTGAATTCGTCATAGACTTCTTTCATCTTTGGTATGTTTCCAGAAGTCTTAATAGTAAGATAATCTCGCATAAATCGATCAAATTTTTGTGAATATTCGTCGGCAGCGAATCGTTTTTCCATAGGAAACCAATAAGTCTGATACAGTTTGGCCTGGTCTTCAGGATCTAGATCCATCAAGATGAAGTTTCGAATCAGATCTGATTGCGAGAGATCTAAACCTGTTGAGTTTAGACTCTCAAAAATAAGTTGGGGGTTGTCGTTTTGATCTAAAGCGATCTCTCCTATCATTAATTTGCCTATGGCATCATAAATCTGCAACGGATCTAGTTTACATTTCTTAAGTTCACTTAAAAAATAATTATAATTTTCGACTATTTTATTTGAAACCGGATTTTGGAGCTCACGATCTTCAATAATATCAATAAACGTGCCCTTATCATTTTGAGTTAAGATTAGTTTATAGCGTTGATCGCCCGTTTCATCACTATTAATTAATAGATTGTTGAGAATTTTCTTGCGGCTTAAGCTTGTCTCTTTTTTATTTTGTTCGATAAATAGTCCTAATGCTACTAATAGCAATGAAATAGTGACAAGGCGTTGTTGTCCGTCAATTACTGTATATCGTTGTGGCAAAGTGATAGGAGTCGGAATGCTCCTATAGACTATAGATCCGATAAAATGAGCTGGAAAATAAGCGTGCTATTTGTTAACATGAGGATATCTTTCCAAAGTTTCTCACACTGCTTCGGATTCCAGCTATAGGTTCGTTGGTAGATTGGAATTATAAATTGCTTGGTACCATTGAGCAGCTTGAATAAATGTGCTTGATTTGCGATCATGAATCCGACACCTATGAGGTCCTTTGCAGGGATTATAATCATATATAATCTTAAAATTAACCCTTGAAAAAGAAGGTTTTTTCCATCCGATTAAAGATTATTTTTTAGGGTTAATTGCTATGGGAACTTAAATTGTGGATTTACATTAATCTCCAATGGGCGAAACGCGATGAAATTTGCCTACATCCTCGCTATTCCCATGACCTCTGCCACTTGCCAGCAAGAATATCCAAAAGAGAGGATTATTCGCTCCACGGCGTCTAGCTGCAATCCAATTAAAATGGCACGTGAGACGAAACAAGGATAAAGCAATGATGCATATCAGTCAATAGTTGCGATAGATTATACTCCTGTTGCCAATATCTATAATATGGATGACAAGGGCCTTTTCGCTTATATTCATAATAACACGATGATCTCCCACCCGAAATGAATAGAGAGGGACTTCAAATGAACCCTTCAACTTCTTTATATAGCGTTTGGGATCTTCAACTTCGGAAAGGGCATCTATCGAATTGAGGATGCGCTTTGCATTTTCCTTTGGAATCTTCTTGAGGGCCTTCACCAGCGCCTGGTGAATAGAGCACCTGAAACATCAGGAAGACTCCAGCATCTTCCTAACTTCCTGGCTGGTAAAAGATCTACCCTCCTTGAGATCTTTTAAAGCTTCGTCTATCTTTTTTTCAGTCTCTGAATCCAGGGGCTCTTCATCAAGGATAATGCTGGCCAGGCGGTCAATAACATCGCTGTAGCTCTCTGTCGGGTGGAGCTTGAGATGATCCAGGCGGTCTCTGACCTTCGGATCGATCTCAACCAGCAATGAGGCAGTAGACATAGCATTATCATTGATCTTCAAGATTAAAAAAGTAATGAACGAAACGGCCAGGACTATAGCGAGTGGCATCATAGGCATCCGAGCACCAGGTCGGCAGCATTCCATAAATTGACAGAACCTTTAGAGATCTCATTATTTTCCACTAAAAATAGATCCAACAGCAGCCTAAACCCGGCTAATGGCTTCAGGTTGCCCTGTGTTCTCGAAGGGAGATTTAATTAAGCTCGGCCGCATAATCCATTAATGGTGATGTCTGTTGATTAAGCCAAAATTGGAAGGCGATAAGCTCTCCCTTCCCATGAACATCATGCAAAAAGCAGGTTTAGTGGATGGAGACGAAGTTGAAGTGAGGCTCGAAGAAGGGAACGTAGCTATCAAGTCATTGATTAATATGGCTCGATTCAAGAAGGAGCTAAGTGGCTGTATTGAAGGCTCAAATTTCGATCCTCTTCTGGTCAAGAAAATATGGAAAGCCTGACTTTCATCGATTCCAATATCTGGTTTTGCCACTTCAGGCAATATGCAAAAGAGCATGAAACCATATCAGAGGGCCTGGAGCGAATCCTCGACGGCGAAGTTGCGCGCGGGAATATCTCTCGAATACTTTTGTTTAAAGCTGGAACTCCCTGATCTCTCTCATTCAAAGCACCTCGTCTCCTAACGCAGGATTTGGTTGAGATTTTGCTGCAAAGCGGCATACTACCTCCTAATGAGAGTTCAACGGATCTAGAGTCCAAAAAGGAAAGAGAAATATATCTTACTCGCTTATGATTAATAAAAGGAGGAAATCCTATGAACGGATTGTTATGTAAACTGGCGATCGTCACGTTTCTATTAATCTCGGTTGCCAGTTGCAGCCTCGATTCGGGTAACACTGGTCTGTCTCCCATACCACATGATCTGAAGGGACACGGTGCTGACCAGATAACACCAGAGAATTCAGGGGCAGAGGTTTTAACGAATAGGAAAAATGCTTTATCCAATAATTCGAGCCTCGCGGAGGTTATTACTGAGGATGTGATGCCTGCGCCTCCAAAGCCGAATATCATTATCATACTTGTAGATAATATGGGCTATATGGACCCCGGCTGCTATGGAGGTGGCGACGTGTTAGGAGCACCGACTCCCAGGATAGACCAGATGGCTCAGGAGGGTTTGAAGCTTACATCCTTCTATTCTGAGACACAGTGCACTCCCACTAGGGCGGCAATCATGACCGGAAGGCTGCCCATCAGGACCGGCATGACCCTGGCATCTGAAGCGGGATCTCTTGCGGGCATGTCTCCCAACGAGACCACACTGGCAAAAGTGCTATCCAATGCCGGCTATAAGACGGCAATGTTCGGCAAGTGGCATCTGGGTGATATCGATGAAAGCATGCCTCAGAATATGGGTTTTGATGAATGGTTCGGGATATTGTATCATCTGAATACCTACAGTCTGAAAGAGCGCATCGGTTTCGATCCCAAATGGGATAAAGGCCTGGATGAAAATTATGGAATGGTGGAAGCCAGGAAAGGCGAGAAGCTCAAGCTCATAGTGCCACTAAATACGAGCAGTTTGGGAATTGTTGATGAGCAGTGCACAGACAGAGCAATTGCATACATCAATAATCAGGCCAACTCCACCAAGCCCTTCTTCATATACCTTCCTCTGGCCAGGACGCACTTTCCCAGTGTTGCAAATCCGAAATTTTCAGGGGCATCTAACAGGGGTCCATATGGTGATGGAGTAGTAGAGACCGATTATCATGTAGGCCAGGTACTGGATGCACTTCGAGATATCGGGAAGGACAATAATACCATAGTAATCTTCACAAGCGATAACGGCCCGACGCTTGACCAATGGCCTGATTCGGGGTATTCTCCATTCCGGGGCGGAATAGGCACAGTCTACGAAGGAGGTGTGCGCGTTCCCTGCATATTCAGGTGGCCTGGTGTGATCGAGAAAGGAAGAGTATCCAACGAGATTATGTGCTGCCTGGATCTATTTACAACCCTTGCAAATCTGGGTGAAGGAAAGATTCCTTCGGACAGGCCTATCGATGGCCTGGACCAAACGAAATTCCTGCTCGGTTCTCAGAAGAACTCCAGCAGAGAATGGGTGGTGTGGTATACTGGAACCGATAGTGCCGCTACGACGCTTCCAGCAGCTATGCGCTGGCATCAGTTCAAGATAATCAGGAAAGGATATGATTCATTCCAGGGACCTGAAAGCGATTACTCCCAAATTCCCGCTGTCTATAATATCGAAATGGACCCAAGCGAGCAGCATAATATCGCAGGGGAGCACGATTTCGCGATAACAGCATTCCAAACGGTCTATAGACAGCTTGTGGCGAGCATGAGGAAATATCCGAACACGCCATCAAGGGCATATCCAATAGTAGGGGGTGGGAGCTAATCTCAACTCCTAAAATTTGCATAACCTGTAAAGCCATTTTCTCTTTTTTCGATTTGATATAATTGCAGGATCTTATTATAAGAAAAGATGCATAATACTATGCCTGGGGAAGGAACTTGACAACCTGTGATCAACGACGCGATTTGCTCTTCAAATCTGCCGATTCTTGATGGTCCCGGTCTCTCTCTCCTTGCAATGGTTGTCTCGTAAGGGCTTTCTTCATGTCTCATTTCCCAGAGGAGACCTGGCGCTTTCGCCTTCAATTGAGCCCGGACACCCTTGAGCGCGAATTCGTCACCCTCCGCCGTGCAATGCGATCCACCCCGCACACGAGAAGGCGAACTTCGCTTCAGCATCCCAGCCCAGTCTCGCTAGGGCCACGCCCTTGTTATGCCAGGCATGAGCATTCCCAGGGTTGATCTGCAATGCCTTTTCAAATGAGGAGATAGCCCTATCAAATCGCTCCAGGGCGCAGAGCATCAATCCCTTATTGTACCATGCATCGTGATGGCGCGGGTCGAGCATGCATGCCTTTTCGAAGGATCTGAGGGCCTCCTCAAACCTGTTCAGACCGGCCAGAGCCAGGCCGTGATGATTCCAGAGATCTGCATCCTCCGAATCGATCTGAATGGCTTGATCATATGTCGCTATGGCATTTTCAAACTGGCCCGCGTTGAGAAGTCCATTTCCCTTTCTGATCAAAGAGGCGACTTTCTCATTGCATGGACGGGATTGTGCCATTTAACTTTCCATTTTGGCCTGCCAAGTGGATAAGCCTTTGTTTTTCGAAAGCCTCTTAAGGGACAATTCTCTAAGCCCGTTTCATGAATCAAGGCAACAGGCCCAGCTATCTCATCTACGGCGCAGGAGCCTTAGGCAGTGTCCTGGGAGGATTTCTGCAAAAAATCGGGCGCCGCGTGACATACGCCGGCAGAGGAGAGCATTTCCTGGCATTCCAGGAAAGGGGTTTGAGGATCACAGGTATTTGGGGCGACCACTTCGTCCCGCCTGAGGAGATAAAGGCCCTCTCTGGCCTCACACCCCCCCAGGAAAAATTTTCAACGATACTTCTTTCTGTTAAATCCAAAGACACTGATGCTGCGGCATCTGAGGCCTCTGCGCTTCTGCAAGATGACGGCATCATGGTCTCCATTCAAAACGGCCTCAATAATTGGGAGACTATTGCAAAACATGTGGGCCAGGAGCGGACTGTTGGCTCGCGTGTCATCTTCGGGGCAGACATTCCCCTGCCGGGCCTGGCAAGAGTTACCGTCAACGCTGATGATGTGCTGCTTGGAGAGCCTTTCCTGCCCACAAATCAGAGCCTCTTGCAGACTCTGCAAGAGGACCTGCGTTGCAGCGGCATACCTGCCAGAGTTGTGTCAAGAGATGAGATCTGGGCAGCTCTCTGGGGAAAGGTGCTCTACAATAGCTCTCTTAATCCTCTGGGAGCCATTCTGGAGGTCCCCTATGGGAAATTGGGGGAAAACGATGAGACGCGCGAGATCATCAGGACCATCATCAAGGAGATTTTCCTGGTTTTGGAGGCCAAAGGAGTGAAGGTTCCCTACCGGGACGCAGATGATTATTACCATTATCTCCTGGAGAAGCAGCTTCCACCCACAAAAGGCCACCGCGCCAGCATGCTGCAGGATATTCTGCTTGGAAGGAGAACGGAGATCGATGCCTTGAACGGGGCCATCTCCCAGTATGCCAGGAAGCTGGATATACCAACGCCTTACAATGACCTGCTCACACTCCTGATGAAGTTCAAGGAGAGGCCGGAAAACCAGGGACAGGGGAAGGCAGATGATGTGGTTCTGCCTGCTTTGCATCGCGGCTGAGAAAGCCTTTTCATCTATCAGCAACAACAATTAATGGGAGTGATAAGATGGATAACCTGGCAGAGATTCTTCAGACCATAACTGGAGAGATGCAAAAGTCTCTCTCCGCGAGGACGGTAGTTGCAGAACCCATTGCTGCAGAGGGCAAGACCATAATTCCGCTGGTCAGTATTGGCGCGGGCTTTGGCGCCGGATCGGGTAGTGGAAAAGACCAGAGCAGCTCTGGCGGAAGCGGAGGTGGAGGTGCCCTGGGCATCAAGCCAGTGGCAGTGGTAGTAATAGACCAGGAGGGCGTTCGTGTGGAGCGGCTGACTGAGACCAAGCATTCTCTGATAGAGCATCTGGTGGAGTCAATGCCCAGGTTCATCGAGAGCATGTCCCGCAAGAAGGAGAAGCATATCGAGGTCGAAGAGCCACATGAATAGGAATGATATGCACAATAAATGTCCTGTCGGACAGTGAGAAGAGTTCCAACGGGCGAGTAATTTGTGCTGCTGCACGGATATCCATATTGAGCCCCAGCGGCAGAGAAAGTATCCCGGATGAGGATCGCGGGAACGGCAAGTCAGAGACGAGGATCAATTGGGCCACTGGAACGGAAAGAAGAGCAGAATGGCCGCCAGTGCATCTTGGGCAATGCCATTCTCTTGGCTATCTTCAACCTCACCCGGTTTATCCGGATTTCGTATTCTCTGTGGTGAAGGTAATCTTGACCTCTCCAGGATACTCGCTGTTCATAACGTCTGCGAAAATGTCTTCTGCGACGGCATTTAAATTGCTGTAGTAATCAGATATATCGTCGTTGAAGAATTGAATGACTGACTTCTTAAAGATAACCGCAATCTGCCATTGACTGCGGGGATTCGGCGGCGATGTGCCAACTATATTTATGGCATCCACGAAATATTCATTGCCCGCCAAGCCGCCTTTGATTGCCTGCAGAACGGCGTTCACAGGATCTGTTCCCACTGGCAGCGAAGGCTTGATTGGTTTTCCGGAACGATCCAGAACTTGCACATGCACTTTGATATTGCCCATATCGTAGGAAGTCTTGAGTATCGCAGCCAGAGGATAGCTGGTCCCATCCACAGCCACTATATCTATGAAATAGTTTGCGCCTTCCTGCCGCATGGGTTGCACATGTACCGACGGACTTCTTCCAATAGAATATAAGATCTTATTATACAGCGTATACCATGGCGGACTTAGCTTAAACGTCTTTGCACTTATAGCAATTCCTCCTTATTAGGGGATTACGTCTTATATATTTATACATTATGTACGAACTAAACTCAGCACTACTTGTTTGAACAATTCATACTGATTCATGTAGGCATTCTCTTGAATACGAAGTCTTCCAAGGTGATCGGGACCACATGGAAAATGATTAATCAGTATCTTCTAAACCAAAAAGATGCTAAGGTATTAGAAGCGCAAAGTTAAATATCTTACGAAGTAGAAAACATATCTATAAACTTGCTCAAGACTCCTATTAGCTTCCTGGACGAGCTGCATAATTAAGGAATGCAACTTGCAGCTATCATAGATATTCTCTATTCACTATCAAATTTTGCGCGACTGTGTCGTAATATCGATGATCGTTCTTTGAAGAAAAATGAGAACCTCAGATTCAGAGCGTCTCTGGCTCGATCTCGTGCTTGAAAGATAACTTAACTCTGGCCCTATACTCCATGATTTCTCCCTCAACCAGCAGCGTATCCAGCTTTGCCACCTCTGCGATCCGGACATTTGTCAACTCCCGGGAGGCGGTGTCAACGGCATTCTTGACTGCCTCTTCCCAGCCCTTTGTAGAGGCACCAACTATCTCGACAATATCATAGATGCGGCCACTAATTGCTTTTTCCATAATCACTTTATTGGCGCTTCTCCTTGATATATTTTATCCGGTGTATTATTGGAAAAATTGATAAAAAAGGCTCAATCCGCTGGGCATATGAAAATTGAAAAAAGCTCAAAGGATAGAGCAGATATAATTTACTCTGCCTTCTCCTCGGTTTTGGCAGCCTCAGGCTCCGGCGTCTTTTCTTCCTTCTTTGGCCCATGGCCTAAAGCGATCAGAGAGGCTTTGGCCTGAATCCTGGCTAATGGATAATCGTCCTTGGCCACCTTCTCCAGGGCTTCGACCGCTCGGTTATCCTTAAGTTCCCCAATGATCCAGGCAGCTCCTGCGCGCACATCCTTATCGGCGTCGCCAAGAGCCGCTATCACGCGCTCCGAGACCTGCTTTCCGTAAGACGCAATACTTACCATGGCATTGCTCTTGACCAGATACTCTTCATCCTTGAGCGCTTCGACGAGCGCTTCCAGGGCCTCGGAGGCCTCGCGCTTGGAGAGGAGGATGATGGCGTTGGAGCGCACCAGCATATGCTTGTCTTTGGTTGCTGCTATCAGCTTCTCGGTGGACCAGCTTGGATCTGGAAGCTCTGCAGGCATGGAAGGTGCCTCAGCCCCACAGGTGGGGCAGGCTTCCTCCGTCATGGATCTGGTAACTATGGGCTCTGCCTTATCCCCAGTTTTCTTCTCTTCAGTCGTAGTCTCATCTGCTTTATTTTCTTCTTCCATGCTTTTTATTTGGCTGCTTATTCTACTTCAGCTTTTCCTAGGGAGAAGGCCTTCTTGTTTGCTTCCAGGTACCGGCCCGGCACTACCTCTGACAGTGCTGCCTGGAGAAGATCTTCGGGCAGGGGAATATATCTGCATAATGCGCCCAGCATTACAACATTCATTGCCTGGGCCGTGCCAGCCTGACGGGCGAGTCTGGTAGCATCCATGGATTTTACCTCCCGGCAGAGGCCACTGAGTGGAGCGAGAATCTCCTCCCAGGAAGGATAGGCGAATTTCCCGGTGGTTACAGTCACGGGCAGAACAGGGCCTGTATTCACCAAAGCGACGCCTTCCGGAGAGAGAAAATGGGCAAAACGCAGCGCCTCTGCGGGCTCCAGCGCCAGCAGCACATCCGCCCCGCCGGAGGCGACCATGGGACTGTAGCGGCATCCGATGCGTGTATGATTGATCACGCTGCCACCCCGCTGGGCCATGCCGTGCGTCTCTGCGCCGCGCATGGGCTTTGCGGCCATAACTCCTGCCCGTCCAATAACATCCGATATCAGGATAACTCCCTGACCGCCTACTCCAACTATCACTATATCGCACTCCGAGGTTCTCATGGCTTCACCTCCTGGATGGCACCGCTGGGTCAGATCTTGGCGCAAACCCCGCATCCGGTGCACAGATTATTGATCCGGGCCGCATCACCCGAAAACTCAATGGCCGGGCAGCCGAACTCCAGGCAAACCCTGCATCCCCCGCAATCTGCGCCGATGGAGAAGACCTTGCGTTTGCCGCCAGATCGGCGAGCCCTGATCACGCATGGCTGCCGGGCAATGACAACCGAGAGCCCATCAAACTCCTTCGCCCTCTGGAAGCAATCCATTGTAGCTTCCATATCGTAAGGGTCGGCGGTCTCCACAAATCCTGCCCCCAGGGCTCTGGCAAGAGCCTCAAGTGATACCTGAACCGTCAATTCGCCTGTGGCCGTGACGCCAGTTCCCGGATGGGGCTGATGGCCGGTCATGGCCGTAGTGGAGTTGTCGAGGATGGTCACAGTAATCCTGGCTTTATTGTAGGCGGCATTCATCAGGCCGGTCAGGCCGCTGTGCAGGAATGTGGAGTCACCGAGGCTCGCGCAGATACCCTCCGTCTCGCCGGCAAAGCGAATGCCGCTGGCGAGAGTTATGCTGCCGCCCATGCAAAGGCACGTATCCACCGTTCCCATGCCCACGGCCATGGTATAGCATCCGATGTCGCTCGGGTAGATGGCCTTCTTGCCAAAGACCCTTCGCATGGCGTAGTAGGTGGCGCGGTGGCTGCAACCCGGGCAGAGTGCCGGTGGCCTGGGGGGCAGGATCTTCTCTGCAAAAGAGCTCCGGGGCGCCCTTTCCGCCAATCCTTGCATGCGAGCAATGGCATTTCTCACCATCAAAAAGTCCAGCTCTCCCTCCCGCGGAATGCTTCCCTCTTTGCCCAGAATTTCAACAGTCGGATTGACCTTTCTCGCCACCCTTTCTACCTGCTCTTCCACAACCGGCTCCAGCTCCTCGAGCACCATAACCCTGCTGACATGCTCCAGCATGCGAACGATCAGTCTATGAGGCATGGGATAGCAGCCCAGGCGAAGAAGGGATACATCCTCGTCCAGATCCCTTATGGCCTCCTCTGCATAAATTCCGGCTATGCCCGAAGCGATGATTCCTGTGCTCCCCCGGAGCTGCAGCTTATTCCAGGGAGCTTTCTCCAGCTCTGCCTCCATTTTCGCCTGCTTTTCCAATAGCTCGGTATGCAGCGGCCTGGCATGCACAGGAAGAGCGACCCGTCGCGCAGGGTTCTTCACGAACTGCTTTTGTCCTTGCAGGCACTTTGCATACTGGTATTCCACATCAGCCCGAGCATGCGAGACGCGTGTGGTGGGCCTGAGCATCACCGGTATGTTGAACTTCTCAGACAGCTCAAAGCCATAAGCTGCCATATCCTTTGCTTCCTGGGGGTCCGCAGGATCAAGGCAGGGTATGGAGGCAAATTGTGCGTACCGCCTTGAATCCTGCTCATTCTGAGAGGAATGGCAATAGGGATCGTCAGCCGATATCACTACCAGACCCGCGCCCACACCAAGATAGGCCAGGGTCATGAAGGGATCGGCAGCAACATTCAAGCCAACATGCTTCATGGTGGCTGCAGCGCGCGCGCCCGTCCAGGAGGCCCCTGCCGCCACCTCCAGTGCCACCTTTTCATTCACAGACCATTCCAGGTGCAGCGGCAGGTCGCCTTTGAGATCAACCAGCGTCTCGATGATCTCCGAGGATGGGGTGCCGGGGTAGCCCGCGACGAGCCCCACCCCTGCCTCCAATAAGCCTCTTGCGATTGCTGCGTTTCCGAGGAGATATTCTCTCACAGTCAACCATCCTTTAAATATATTTTAAACTATATTCCAGCTCTGAATAGTTGATGCCCTTCCCATCTGATAATCGTTTTGATTCTCGATTGCGGCATGATATTTATTGAAGGGTGGCGGGACCTGGGCTTTGCTTTGACCGGGAAGTGAAGCTCGATAAAAGAAGCGCAAAAATTAATTAGCCAGATCTGTGCAACATCCTCTGATGGTTGAATGGCAATCCGATTCTGTTGGATCGATATTTAATTACCTCTCGCCTGGCTGCCGAATCTGTCGCCAGGGTGCGGGTCTGGTGCTATTTGTCACCGGCAATTGCGTGCGGAGCTGCTTTTACTGCCCGCTCTCTGAGGAGCGGCGAGGCAAAGATGCGGCATTTGCAGATGAGAAGCAAGTGGAATGCCTGGAGGATATGCTGGCCGAGGCCAGGGCGATAGGAGCACTGGGCACAGGAATCACTGGCGGAGAGCCGCTCATGAGGCTGGAATATGTCCTGCAGTGCATTCGTGCCCTGAAGCAGGAGTTCGGACCCCTGCATCATATTCACCTCTATACCGGCCAGTATCCTGATCACGAGACCCTGCGGAGGCTGAAAGATGCGGGCCTGGACGAGATTCGCTTCCATCCCCCTATATCGGATTGGTCCAATCCGGAAAGACTGAAGGCAGCACTGCAGGAAGCAAAAATTCTGGGGCTTGTGCCAGGAGTGGAAATACCGGCAATAAGGGAGGCACCGGAAATAATTGAAGTGGTAAGGGAAGCAGATGCATTCATAAATCTCAATGAGCTGGAGTTCTCTGAGACAAACTTTGCAGGTCTTGCTGCTCAGGGCTTCCTGCCAGAGGATCTGGGCTGCGGGGCGGTCGGAAGTGAAGATATAGCCAAAGAGCATTTCCTTGTCCAGGATATCAAGGTCCATTATTGTCCTTCTCGCTTCAAGGATGCAGTGCAGCTCCGGGAGCGACTGAAGAGGCGCGCAGAGCGCACGGCTCGGCCCTTTGATTATGTCAGCGATGAGGGTACAATAATCTTCGGCACCATAGAAGGAGATACAAAGAGGGCACTGCGGATTCTTCAGGAGCTGGACGTTCCCGAGGAAACATATTTCTGTCAAAAGGAGAGAATCGATATTGATGCCTGCATACTGGAGGATATTTGCGAAGAGCTGAAAAGAGCAGACTGCGCTCTGAGCATAATTGAGAAGTATCCCCTGGAAGGCGGACTTGTTGTAGAGAGAATACCTTTATAATCCTTAAATTCATTCCTAAGGGGCGGTGATTTTGCCGGATGGAGAGCGCTGAAGAACGAATCCAGGAGAGGCTCAGGAATTATCTAAAGCGGGACGGGATAGGAATCCGGAAAGCCGTTTTGAAGCTGTTTTTGAGCGATGGAGCATACACCACCGAAGATGTCTTCACATACCTGGCCAAAGAGGGTTTCGATGTCAGCTATCGCGGAGTCTCGGCCATGGTCGGGCTCATGAATACGCGCCTGGGCATCCTGAGCATCGATGTCTCCGGGGATCATAATGTCTATTCCCTCAAGGGCGATCACAAGGGTGTCGTGAGGTTGGTGCTGGAGAATTATTAGGTTTTGATGTTTTATTAACGTTTGAGTGCGTTCAAGTGCGCTGATGGGGCCATGGATGATCGTTATGGGGATCAAACATTCTGCTCCTTTTCTCGAAGTGGCATTTTCCATTGAGAACTGCCGGTGCAGGCATCCTCTCTTAGTTTGGCGCTTCCCCTCGTTTCATCCTCTTCAGGTACTTGTTTAATGCAATGTCCGCCACGAGATTTATGCCCGTCAGGGCGGCATGAACGGCCGGGCCAGCAGTCATCCTCTCGCTGTACAGGCGGTGCAGCTTCTTTAAATGCCGCAGGTTATATTCCAGACACAGTCCCACCAGCTCCCAGTGCTCTGGCAGTGCATCCTGCTTGGCAAAGCCCCTGACGCCCCCGAGCTTTGTGTCGGCAATGGTCGTGAAGAAGAGCGGAAGCATGAGTCCGGTGTAATCCTTGAGCGATTCGACCAGCTCCGTGGTCTTGATGACATCGCTGGCGGTTTCGCCAGGCAGCCCCAGCACAAGGCTGGCCACAGGAAGCCAGGATTCTTCATCAAAGAGGCGGTAGCAGTCCCTCACAATCTCGGGCCAGTTTCCTATATCTCCGGGAAGCGCTTTGCGGGGCATATGCATCTGCAGGATGCGACAGGATCCGGTCTCAATGCCAATCCAGGCAGACATATACTTTTGATTAGAGCCGACCCCTACCACTTCTGATATCTTGCGCAAGAGCCCCTGGCTCTGATGCACGGCGGCGAGGCTCAGGTGCGAGACATCCAGCGTCCTTGGCCCCAGCTTCATTACGTTTGCCACCAGCTCCAGGACCTTCTCTTCTGCAGGATGCATTCCCTTTGAGCCGTAGGCGAAGAAGTCTTCACAATGCAGAAGAATGTCCCTCTGGCCGCCAGCCAGGTTCACCCTCACATCCTCCAGGATATTTTGCATCGGGCGATGGCGCATGGTGCGCATGGTGGGGGAGCAGAAAGCGCAGCCCCTCCAGCAGCCTCTGCCGATCTCCACTATCCCTCCGATGGTGGCGCCGCGGTTTATGGGAATTCTCTCTGCGGGAACTGCGGTTCCCCTGATCACTGGCGGGACAGTCTCTCCCAGCAATATCTTGCGGCAGACCTCTGGAAAATCGGATTCGCCCTCGCCAAGATAGATGTGATCCACTCCTACATCCTCACCTATCAGCTCCCAGGACCCGTTGCCTCCAACTACGATTCTTGGCTTATGCTTTTTCAGAAGCGGATGGTTGACCAGGGCCAGGAACTTGCTGCGGTTATGGGGCGGACCGCGGCGAATTATGTCCTCCAGCTCACGCACGGCAATCTTTCCCATGGGATCATCGTGAGTAATTCCCACGATCTTCGTGTCCGGACCAATTGCCTTTTCCAGATGAGCAGGATGGGCTACCATGACATCATCTCGGGAGTAGCCTGCCTCCAGCAGCGCCGCCTCCACCTTGCGCATGCCGCAGGGGGCATATTGCGCCGAGCCGTCGCCTCTTGCCGGAACTGGCGGACAGAAGAAGGACCTGAAGATCCAGTCGGGCAGCACAGATGCGGGCATGATGGCCGCAAAGCCCAGCATCACGCCCCCATAGTAGCTGCTCATCATGGTCTCATCGCTTGTGAGAACGATTTTTTTGCCCCGGCTCGCTGACATCCCCTCCCAGTTTAGAGTTAAGGCAGATAACGTTGTTGGAAGGGTAAAGCCCAACAAGTTTTTATCGGATTGCCGACTTTTGAGAAATTCGTGCAAGAGAAGTCGTTATCGGAAATCAACGAACGCATTCGCGACGGCTCGGCCCGCGTTGTAACAGCCGAGGAGATGCCTGACCTTGTTGACGAGCTGGGCCCTGCCGGAGCAGTGCGTGAGGTGGATGTAGTCACCACTGGTACCTTCGGGGCCATGTGCTCCTCGGGAGTATTTCTCAACCTTGGCCACAGCGATCCCCCCATAAAGATCGCAAAAGCCTGGCTTAACAAGGTTGAGGCTTATGGAGGAGTGGCCGCAGTCGACCTTTTCCTCGGAGCGACACAGCCTTCTGAAGATAGAGGAATAGAGTATGGCGGAGCGCATGTCATGGAAGAGCTTCTGGCAGGAAAACAGATCGAGGTAGAGGCTCAAGGGGTCGGAACAGACTGCTACCCACAGATGGAGCTGGAGACCAATTTGCGCCTGGAGGACTTCAACCAGGCCACCATGGTCAATCCCCGCAACGCTTATCAGCGCTACAACGCTGCCACCAACTCATCCGACCGCACGATGCATACATACATGGGTACACTGCTTCCGCGCCTGGGAAATGTTCACTATAGCGGCGCGGGGGTGCTCTCTCCCCTATCCAATGATCCGAGCTTCGATTATATCGGGATTGGAACGCGCATCTTCCTGGCAGGCGCCCAGGGGTACGACATGGGCTCCGGAACGCAGCATAACCCTCAGAATGGCTTTTCCACGCTCATGGTCACAGGCGACATGAAGAGGATGAATAACACATTCCTGCGGGCAGCAACATTTCACAAATATGGCCCCAGCCTGTATCTGGGAATAGGCATACCTATCCCGGTTCTAAATGAAAAGATCGCCAAAAACACGGCCGTCAGAGATCGAGACATCACCGTCCCGGTTGTGGACTACGGCATACCGCGCCGCGACCGGCCTTCTTTGAAGCTGGTGAGCTACGAGGATCTGAAATCGGGCATAATAGATCTCAGCGGAAAAGAGGTCTCCACCTCATCTCTGTCCAGCTTCCATATGGCCAGGGAGGTTGCCAGGGAATTGAAGTCTCAGGTGGAAGCGGGCGAGTTTCTGTTAAGTTCGGCTGTGGAGCCGCTGGCGCGCATAGGCAGCTCCCGGCCAATGAAGCAGACAAAAGAATCGCCAAATGTGGGGGATGGCATGAGCCGTGATGTGGTAACCGTCAGAGATGAGATCCGTGTGGACGAGGCTGCCAGGCTCATTGTAATCGGAAGCTTCGACCATCTACCTGTTGTATCCAAAGATGGCCGGCTGATTGGCATTATCACAGCTTGGGACATCTCCAAGGCTGTGGCAAGCGGCAAATCATCTCGCATAGCTGAGATCATGACCCGCCGGGTTTACTCTGTCCGGGTGGATGAGCCCATTGAGCTTGCAGCCAGAACATTAGACACACATAGCATCTCAGCTCTGCCTGTGGTAGACAGGGACGACAAAGTGATAGGCATGATCACCAGCGATCATCTCTCCCGCCTGCTTGCGCGGAGGCGATAGACATGAAGCTTATGCTGCATGTGGCCCCTGGCATTGTTCGCCAACCTCTGATCGCCTCGGTCATCCTGGAAACTTCGGCTCTGGTGAACATTGAGAGAGCCAGCATTGATGCTGTGAGCGGAGAGATCGTACTGGAGGTGCCGGCCGAAAAGTGTGCCGTGGTAAAGGAGGCCTTCGAGAGGCGCGGGGTCAAGGTAGTGCCTTTGGAGATACCCGTCATTAGGGATGAAAACGAATGCGTTCACTGCGGAGCCTGCGTCTCGATCTGCCCTACGCAAACCTTCCGCTTCGAAGATTGGCGAGTGGTTGCAGATGAAGGAAAATGTATTCAGTGCGGAGCCTGCATCATGGGCTGTCCCCAGCGCGCACTGAAGCTGGTGCTAAAGTAGAACTTTTACTATTTTTTTATGAATACATGACATGCCAGCTAAAATAAGACGGCCACAGATCCCGGGAACACCATTCAAAGTTGTTCTGCTTGTGAAAGCACTGAAAAAATGGAACTTTCCGACGGATTGCACATGTATCCTTCAGCGAACGGCTGCCCGTACTCATATATTTTTTATATCTGAAGTATGAATCTTTTTTAGTAATACTATTAACATCCTAAAGAAATCAGAGATTTTATATGGGATGAGAGTTAATACCACAGATATAAGTCAGTGGTGAATATTTCGGCGGTTGGTGGGGGATTGTTGTATTGATCGATGTTGATTATGCTTCAAAAAAGAGTGCAGGCTGCTCTCTTTATTTCATCCTAATATTTTCGAAGCCTTTGGCCGGCATTTATCAAAGGCTCAACATCAATATACATTTATATATTATTATTGTTTCATATGTTTTGTGGAGGTGGCAAGCCGCATGGCCGAAGATAGCATCATCACCTGCTTGAAATATCTGCATGATATTCTCGATGACCCGAAAGGCTACGAGCCAGAGCGCCTGAAGGAGCTCTCCGCCCGGGCGCCAGAGAGTGTCTCTTCCTTTATAAAAGCAATTCTCTCCTCAGATGATATCGGCATGCAAAGCAAGCTTGGTGTGCTCGCAGATCATGCCAATTCCACCAACAGTTTCATGGGCTGGTTTTGCCTGGGAGCCCTAGCCCACCGTCTCTACTTCCATCAGGCCGCGGTGGAATTTTATGCTCAGAGCCTCTGCATAGCTCGTAGCCAGATGGATCTCCAAAAAATCTCGCAGGCATTAGAAGGCCAGGGTGGCCTCTACTTCGAGGAAGAGGACTGGGATCGAGCCCGCCAATGCTATGAAGAAGCAATGCAGAACCTGAAAAAAGCAGGTGCAAGCGAACAAAAGGCCCGTGTTCTGAAAAATCTCTGCCATGTCTACCGCATGCAAGGGGAGGATTCAAATGCCATCAAATGCTGTCACCAGATTCTGCATGAGCCAGAGGACCAGAAAGGATCTTTGCATCCAGAGGCCTGGAGCGATCTTGGAAGATTGCACCAGATGCAGGGCGATTTGGCTTTGGCCAGGGAATGTTTTCAAAAAAGCCTGGATGAGAGAGAAAAGAACAGGGACGCGAGTGGCCAGGCAGCGACTCTGGCATCTCTGGCTGAAATCTATCAGCTCCAGGGTGATCAGGATAGGGCGCATAGCTGCCTTGAAAGGGCAAGACACTTTTTGCAGGATTTGGGAGACCAGGTTGGCGCAGCCAGGATGAGGTGCCTCCAGGGCGACCAATATGCTCTGGAGTCAAAGTGGCCTCAGGCCCTGGATTGCTATCAAGAGAGCCTGGCGGGGCTTATGGAATTCGACTCTTCCCGCGCTGCTGAAACCCTGAAGCGAATGGGCAACTGTTTTCTGGAGACAGGCGCACTGGAGGCGGCGGCGGACAGTTTCCAGAAAGCTGCGAAGCTAATGGAGGCCCTGGACGATCTCTCAGGTCGTGCAGATGGTTTGAGCTCTCTGGCTGGCATATACCAGCGACAGGGCAGACAGGATGAAGCCCTGCAAGAGCTTGGTCAGGTTCTCAAAATCAGGGAGCAGCAAAACGATTGGAAAGGCATCATGGCCGCTTTAAATGTTATGGGTACAATCCATGCACAGGAATGTGATTGGAAGAAGGCGGCAGAATGTAGCCAGAAAGCCCGGGATATTCTGACAAAATGCGGCGACACAAAGGAAGCTGCTTTGGCCCTCTCAAATCAGGGAAGCATTTGTCACCTGCATGGCGATCTCGAAACCGCTCAGGATTACTATATTCAAGCCATGGAGATCTTTGATAGGCTGGATGAGCCGCAGGAAAGGGCCCAGGCCCAATCGAATCTTGGGCTGATCTATCAGCGCAAAGGCGATTTGTTAGGTGCGCAGGAATGCTTCCAAAGCTGTCTGGCTGCTAGAGTTGAGATGGGTGACCAGGCTGGTGCAGCCGCCACAAAGGTGAATCTGGGACTCATTTTTCAGCTTCAAGGAAAATGGGATATCGCAAAATCTCATTTTCTGGAATCTGCCCGGACCTTTGAGGAGCAAAGAGACATGCAGGGCGTCTCTGCTGCTCAAAACAATCTCGGAAACCTCTATGCAGACCAGGGCGACCTCCTGGCAGCCGCCAAATGCTTCAGACGGAGCATCGAGGCCAAAGAGGCCTGCGGCGACAAGCATGGCATTGCAACAACCGAGGGAAATCTTGCCGGCATTTACCTGCAGATGGGCCAGAAGGAGAAAGCAGAGGAAATGTACCGCAAGGCTCTTTCAGGCTTCACTGAGAGCTCTGACTGCAAAGGGATGGCCAACTCCCTCCTCGGCCTGGCCTGCCTATTGGCAGACAGGGGCGACCTGGAGGAAGCTTTGCAGCATTTTCGGAGCAGTTTATCTCTGGCGATAGAGCTGCAGGATTCGCAGGCCATGATCCCCGCGCTGGAAGGCTTTGTGAATATCTGCCAAAAGCAAGGCAACTGGCAGGGGGCGGAAGTGAAGATCTCTCTGGTTTTAGAGTCTCTTCGAAGTTGTGGCAATTATCAGTCAGAGGCCGCAGTCTTGTGCAGCCAGGGAAATCTTCGGGCAGATCTTGGACAGTGGGAGGGTGCCCTGCACTGCTATCAGGAGAGCCTGGAAATCCTAGAGCGGTTGGGGGATGATTACAGCATAGCCGTTGCCAGGAACAATCTGGGCAACATCTGCTATCGGCGCGGAGACTGGACTGGTGCTCTTGAGAACTATCGCTTAAGCATAAAAGGCTTCGAGAGGGCTGATGATGCCCTAAGCCAGGCTTCGGTCCAGAGCAACCTGGCCAGCCTCTGCTACAAGAGAGGCGAGTGGCAAGAAGCTCTGGATTGCTACCATGAGAGCCTGGCCATTTTCGAGAAGTTGGAGGATGAAGCTGGCGCGGCCCGGGTACTTGGCAATCTTGGCACATTTTACAGCCGGAGGGGGGAAGGAAGCCTGGCACTGGAGCATTTCACAAGGAGCCGGGACACTCTACTGAGATTGCGGGATCGTGGGGCAGCTATGGAGATGCAGTCCTGTATCGACATGATCAAAGCAGGCCAGGGTGATAGAACCACCGACCTGGACAATCTTTACAGGCAACTGGAGGATTTGAAAGCAGAAGGCGACATCTCCGGTCAGGCAGAGGTGCAGGGTGCTCTGGCAGGCGAGCATGTTGATAGGGGTCAATGGGATCAGGCTCTTTTGTGCTACCAGAGAAGTTTGGAGCTTTTTGTGCAATCGGGAGAGGTCTACAACCAGGCCCAGACTCTATTCAATATGGCCCTGGTAGAGAGAGATAAAGGCAATCTGACTCGGGCGACAAGGCTATTTGAAGAGGGCTTGAAGATATTTCAGAGCCTTGCCGCAGTTCCCTGCATTGCCCTCTGTGAGCTCAACTTGGCTGCAATCCTTGGCCAGGGGGGATTGCCCTCTAAGGCCCTGGAGCTATTCCATAAAGCCCTGAACGTCCTGGAGGGCCTGGGCGCTCTTCCGGATCTATGTGAGGGCTATCTTTCCCTGGCCCAGTTCAAGATCCGCGAGGGCCTCCTTCAAGAGGCCGGTTTCTATCTCTCTATGGCTGAGACCCTGATTTCTCGCACCAACTACCAGCCCCTCCAAATTCAGCTATATAGTGCCATGGGTGAGCTAAATCAGAAGGAAGCGAAGCTTGATCTGGCTCAGGACTGCTTTGAAAAGGCCTTGACCCTTGCCAGGCGGCTTATGCATCTGCATGAGGAAGCAAAAGCCTGTGCAAATCTTGGGAGGCTGGCCCTGGTCAGGAGCGACTATCAGGGCGCGCGGGATCGACTGCAGCAGGCTCTGGCAATTTTCACGCGTCTGGGGGCAGTGCATGACTCCATTTCAATTTACGGTGATTTGACCGGCCTGTTCATAGCTCTGGAGGATTATGAGAAGGCAGAGGAGATGGCACTCCTCAGACAACGCCAGGCCAGGATTCTGGGATGCGTCGATCTGAACGTCCTGGCACTGACAGATCTCGCCGAATGCGAGGCCCATACAGGCAGAAGCGATGCCGCTAGAGCCGATTATGCCCATGCCGTGCAAATTGTTCAGAATGAGAGATCCAGGGTTCCATCAGAGACGGTTAACAAAATAGCAGGAAAAGTCATAGATTTCCTGAAGATTGGGCAGGAGGAAGAGCCTCTGGACCCGGCGTTGCGCTCAAAGCTGCAAAAAGGAGACTACGAAGCCTTTATGGCTGCGCTGCCTTCAGAGTTCAAAAAATAGATCAAAGTCCCGAGCACATTACCGACGGCAAAAAGGATAGCTGCAAATCCATTTCTGCCAGATCGTGCCTTATTTGAGGATCTTTGAGGAGAAGGTCCAGCTCGCTCAAGCGACCGATCACATCTCCGATCCTGGCAGCCTTATGCTCGCTTCGGGAGCGGACCGGTGCATAGTATATCTCTGCCGAGGTGCAGTCCACATCCACACCAAAGAAATCCCGGCTATAAAAGCCCTTGAATTGCTGGATGATCGGCCTGTAGATCACCTTCAGGGTGGGGACATAAAACTCCTGCAAGAGCAAATCTTGCACCCGATTCTTCATTTCTGCAATTTTGAGACGGATGTAGCCCTGGCCATGTATGTAGTTGGCATAATGAATATTATACTTTATGCGGGAGCGCAGGTCCGTGCTTATGCCAAGGACGAACTCGCTTGTGTCATCGGTCTCGGTGGGGTCGAGGTTAAGGAAATATTTGATGAGCAGCATATATCCATTCTCAAAACGGATGAATATATGAGATTCGTCGCTTTGCGTGGTCTTGACAGTTATATCCGAAACCGTCCACTTGAAGTGATTTTGGGCCTCTTCCTTGGTGTAGCTATGCATGGCAAACTCTCTGACCTTCTCCAGCAGATCTCCCATCGTCTCCATTTGCCTAGCATATTCTCTTGCATCAGATAAATACTATGCTGAAAGGAAGGTGGTTGCATCGGGCCATGGGCTGTAACACAAGAGTTCCTGCGATTTGCTGCAGATGTCTCATCCAGACAGAAACACCTCATCCAGATCTCTCTATTAAGTTTTGATGCAGCATCCGATAAAATCTTCGATTTCTCCCAGCAATCCATTAGCGGACCCCCATCCGATCATGGGATTTTTGTACTGCAAATTCAGGAACCCTGCAATCCGCTGACGGAAATCATCTGTTGCAGTTATATTTATATCATCAAGTTGCCTGTTGATGGTGTCCATCAGGCTTTCGGCCTGCATAACGATTTTCCTGCCCTTATCAAGATCCAGATCTCCATTATTGAGCCTCTTCAGAAGAAGGCATTGATACCTTTTGCGGGCATCCAGGCGGCTGTGGTACATCGAGCATCTGTCATTTTGATAGATATGGCAGGGCAAGCGAAAGGCAAGCTCTCCATCATCTGCACAAAAGTATTCTAAATTCATGTCTTCTGCCAGCTTTATCTCATCATGCAGCAAGGCGGCGCGATTGAAAATTAATCCCTGGCAGCAGAGCCCGCAAGAGAGACATAGCACACTGCTATTTGATTCGTATCGCCGTGTCTCATCTCTGGAATACATGCAGGAGGGATGGATTATTTCGCATATTTACGCCTTTTTAGCGGGACCTGCAAATATCTGACAATTGCCATTTGCTGGAAGCCTGGAACCTCAATTGGGCGACTGGAGGAAAGATCAGAGTAAAATATAGCCTCGCTCTAAACCATCTGCAAAAATCCAACATCTTGAGGTGCATCCGTTAATGGCATCCAAAAGATCCCAGGGGGACATAGACCAGGAAACAATGGAAAAGGTAGCTTCTCTTGCGGTGAAGCATCTGGAAGATCTCATTGCAGCCATGCAAAGCGCGCAGGAGCAGGTCTCCTCTGGCACGCCCTTAGAGGCGGTTCATGTGGCAGATTTTCAGCTCTACCTGGCAAGAACGGACAATGGAGTGGAGCAGGGCCGCATCCGGGCCGTAGCCACTTCCATGGAATACGAAGAGTTCGTGAGGCTGATCAAGCGCGCTGCATGCGAGAGTGGCATCCGCCTGGAGGCCGAGGCAACACTGGAGGTGACACTTCCAGAGGCAGAGTTCGGAGATGGCCTCGTCACAGGAGGCTTTGGCAATTTCAAAGGAATCGCGGTAGAAGTGCATAACGACTGTCTGATGATTCTGATGGAAGAGGTATGCAAAATTCTGGAAAGGCGCGGCCTGGCAGTAAGATGCATTCCCGATGAGGATGTGATATTTTACCTTTCAGTCGCGCAGGAAAAAGGAAAAGAGAATTTATAAGGATTGATGATCAAATTGTTTGGTTATGGTTATGATTGCAGGCCCGCTGGCTATGACAGGATACTTTGTACTCTTTGCTCTCGTGCATAGTCTGCTGGCCGATCCACGCTTCAAGAGCAGGGCCGGAAGATGCATGGGTGGCATCTTTGAGCGCTGGTTCCGACTGGCATTTGTATTTCTTGCTATAATCATGGTCCTTCCGTTCGTCTATATCCTTGCATTCCTGCCTGGCAGGATGATTTACTTTATTCCAGCGCCATTTACATGGCTGATGGCAGCAGGCCAGCTACTGGCGGCTGTGGCCCTGCTGGCTGCACTTCGCCAGACGGGCTTTGCCTATTTCCTTGGACTTGGTCATGGAGGGAGTAAAGCGGGATCATCAGGGCTTGTGACTGACGGCTTCTACTGCCACCTCAGAAATCCACTGTTCTTCTTTGGCGCATTCTTCCTGTGGCTTTCTCCCGTTATGACCTAGAGTCTTCTGACATTCAATCTTCTGGCCACGATCTACTTTTACCTGGGCGCTCGCCATGAGGAAAGGTCGCTAAGAGAGGAGTTTGGGCAGGATTACGAGGATTACCGGCAAAAGGTGCCAATGTTCCTGCCGCGACTGAAATGCAATTGATGCCGCGAGAGCTAGACCAGGGCCTCCCATACCGCTTTTTGCAGCAATGCAATTACCGGTAGCTTGATGATGATCGCAAGTCTCTCCCCGCCAATAGTGCCGATGACAATGGATGAACGCTCGTCTGATATCATCAGCCCATCTATGCGGCTGCTTATCCCATCGATGATGGCGTCCTTGAAGAACCTCTCCGATCCCGCCTTCATCTCCAGAACCCTAAAGCCCAAATCCTTGAACTTCTCTTTTTTGTCGACCTTGATTCTCAGGTTTTCCACCTTCCCAAGCTCTGCCTTATACTCCCTGAGAAGCTCCGGGCTGCGGCAGAATATGATCAGCTCCGAATCGACCCTGCCCAGGAAATCCTTTACGCGGTTCTTTATTCCCCATTCGCTGCGAACGCACCATACAGGAGAGCTGCCGTGCGCCTCAAGATTGAGGCTCAATAGCTCGCTGGTGGACCTGTCGATGGAGGCCACCAGCTCATCCCTGAGCCTTTCCATGACCCGATCCGGCTCCACAGCCCGGTAGTAGGTGGGCGAGCCTTCCACATACTCCACAAAACCCTTTGTGGCAAGGTCCTTCAGAATGTCATAAATCCTGGTTCTGGGAACGCCAGAGAGCTCATGCACCTCTCTGGCCGTGGCCTCCCCTCTGCCAACGAGTGTAGCATAAGCTTTGGCCTCATATTCTGTAAGTCCAAGTTTTCGCAGGCCTTCAACGATATCCTCTTGCATTGTAACTCATTTAGTTACAACAAATCTAAATAGATTATTGGCAGCATAAGATATCGGAATTGCTCTCGCATGATTCAAAAGTCAAGGCGGAAAGATAAGGGCGGATGAAATAATGCACAGATACCAGGATAATAGCTCCAGAAAATATATTTTTGCAGGTGTGCAAGGCTTGCTTATGCTGGCCATAATTGCGGTAGTGATGCCGGCAGTTTCTGCATTGGAAGCTGGTGCGCCCATTCCTCCGGAGGAGTTTGGGGATGATTACTACAAGGTATACGGCACGCCGAATATTACCCTCTCCCTGGAAAGCACCAAATTCGATCAGGGCGAAGCTGCATCCCTATTCCTGATCCTGACAAACCGCGGAA
>CABMDX010000172.1 GCA_902385025.1 uncultured archaeon
ATCAAAAGGAGCGGAGATCGCTGCCATAAACTTCAGCGAAAAATATCTGGAAGCTCCCTGGACCCGCGATCTGGGCGCGGTGGAGGATGTCCTGGTGGAGTTCTTTTCCACCCGCACCCACATACCAGGAAAAGCGTTGCTGGAGCTGGCCAGGAAGAGGCCGGGATGTCTGATCCTCTGCATCACGGATACCCATATCCAGAATCTCTATCAGGAATGGGAGGCAATCAAAGAAGCCTCTCAAGTGGGACAGTTTGTGCTCTTTTGCATCGATCAGGCCTACAGGGACAGGCATGTGGAGGAATCGCTGGCAAGCCTGGGGCAGGTCTATTATATCAACCGGCTGGAGGATCTGGTGGCGCTGGTGATAGATGTAACGGAAAGAGCCTATTTCGGGGAAAGTTTTATCTCCTTGTAGTTGACTGCAAAGCCTGGCGTGCCGGGATAGGGTAGTGGTTATCCTGAGGGACTGTGGATCCCTCGAGCTGGGTTCGAATCCCGGTCCCGGCCCCTAATTACCATTAATGGTTAGGCGTCTTATTCCTATTTCGGGTGGTCCTTGTGATCATGCCGGATAAGGAACCGAAAATAGGCTTATCTGGCGTGCATTCCACAGTTGGGATATGATCCTAAATTTTATTTTCCCATTTCTTCATGATTTCTGCGGCTCTGCTATAGACAAAATTATGATGTCCAACATATAGAAATGTGATATTGTCTCCCTTGGCCACATAAACAATTACATAGGGGTCCATATGGGAGCCGCGGGCGTGCTTCAATTCGTGCCGTTTGGGATCTCCGATAAAAGAGTTATCGAGGATTTGGCCGATTTTCTTGAGAAGCCTTGCTCTTAAAGCTTTGTTCTTCCTGGTGAGCTTTAAGAACTGATCATCAAATTCCGGTGTGGAATCGTAATCCATGTGCCTACTCAAGGTTCTTCAGATGGTTCAATAACTTTTCCTTGGTCTTGAAAGTCTTGACTAAACCTGCCTTGTACTGCTTGATGCTCCTGGCAAGGCCCGCCTCAAACTCCTGCAGGGCGGCCTCATCAGCATCCTGGATGACGGCTTTTTCTGTTGCTCCTGCCATGATAGGAACTCATCGTTGTTAGGCTATAAGGATTGCGAAAAGGGGAGATCCTTTCCCTACTTTGTCCCATTCGCCTCAGGGGAGCCCCCTCCTTCATGCCATAATTACAGGCAACCATGATCCAGAATCCCCGTCTTGGCCTCTAATTCTTATGATTTTCTTCGAGCTTTTAATATTGCAATAGCGTCCATGCCACTGCTTTTACTTACTGACAGCCTTCTCAATTGTCATGTTCTCGCCAGGCCCCGGCCTTATTTTGATATTCTGCCATTGGTCAAGCACACGGCCAAGGTCGCTCCAGAAGGAGGCCATCCATTCTTTGCGCTCTTGATCGCTCCAGCCATCCAGAGATATGCCGGCTTTCTCTGCCCGGGCCATGATAAGGGCATCCATGCACTCCGCGGTCTCGATGATCTGCACCGCAATTCCCTCTCCGTTCTCATCCTCGACCACCATCAGCTCGAATCCACCGCTTTGAATTATCTCCCCAGGAGCAAGCCTTGCCGCCCTGGCCTTCAGGGCGCCATAGGCAAGGGACTGGAAGATCCCATCGCCTGCTACCATCTGCACCAACTTCTTCCTCGATTCTTCCATCGCAAAATACCCCAGAAAATCCCCTAAGAGCTAATATAAATAGTAACCGCGAAAAGGCTAGCAGGCAGATAAAATGGGGCAACGCCAGGAATGATGATGCAGCATGAGATGCTTTGATGATCTTATGGAGTTTTGGGAGGAAGTGGAGAAGGTAAGGAGGAGGCATCAACCAGAGAATTCTGCAGGCATGCATGGAGAACGAGAAGATCCCAAAAAACGGATGCCACAGTGAGCCCTCTTCAGAGTGGCAGTCAAAATGGGTTCGATTACTTCAATCCTTTCCGATGATTCTGGATTTGTAAATGGCCCCTTCATTTGAATTTGATCTGTTCTCTGACACATTCACCCAGAGGTGGAGGTCTCGATAAGGCCCTGTATAATTGCCCTCTTTGTAGAGCAAAAACTCCAGCTTCTGCAGATCACCAGTTTTATTGAGAATATAGGTCACCGGCCTCTCCCAGGTCTCATTATGCTGCAAGGTCATATTCCTGCTCTGGATGGTGGTGTTGTCCAGCGAGAGCCGCATGCTGTAGTTGGTGAGCACATATTCATGGTTGACGACGCCCACAATCACTTTGCTTTTATTGCCTTCATAGACCCTGGTGGGATAGTCATATGCCTTCCCTCCAGGCCCTAGGATGTAAAACTCAGTGAACTTCTCTCCCTGCTTTGGGGTAACGATGACATACACCAGGGCAGCAATGGAAAGAAGAATTGTGATTATCAAGATTACCGTCAGGGCCTTATCCAGCCGGCTCTTCTCATCGGCCAGGATGTCAGCTTTCAAAGATTTCATGGATGCGAGGAGATGAGTGGTAAACCTCTCCTCTTCCGGGAGACTGTCGCGCCGCAGATAAGCTACACCTGCCATGGCCATTGTGAAGAATGCAAGGGACACGACCACGGGAGTCAGCCTTATTCCCCAGGGAGTGTAGTTGAGACCAAGGCTGATAAGGGGCACGACCGCAATGCTCAGGCCGAAGCTCAGTGCCACCCTCTCAATGCCTTCTAAATCGGTCTTCCTGGGAAAAAGAGCAGCTATGAGTGTGTATCCTGGCACGAAGAGCACCATGGCAAGGCCCAGGGGAATACGCGCTGGAAGGCTAGAGAGGGGCGTAAGGGTGAATATCAGCGTCGCCAGCGCGAGTACTGTAGCCGCCAGCAGATCCGGCTGAGTCTTCTCCGGCTTGATTGCTATCTCCTTCATCCTCCCTATTTCATGCCAAACAATTGTCTAAGCCCATCTATAACAACGCTCATAAGACCTTTCCTCTCTGATGGCTCCGAGGAGACGGGCTGTAGGGAGGCATTGCCGGAAACAGTCTTGTTCAAACGGCCCTTCTGGGTGGTGGATTGGCCGCCCTTCAGGATTATATCCTTCTCTCTGCAAACCGTGC
>CABMDX010000173.1 GCA_902385025.1 uncultured archaeon
CCGCAAAGCTGCTCAGTCCCCCATCAAGGTCGTTGATGTGGTGGAGATGATGGCGGCCTCCATGGGACTGGATACCAGGATACCCGAGAACCCATACACCAAGTATCAGTCACAGGACGCCCTGGTCTGCGCGCCAGCTGAGTGCAATCTCGATACAGATGGGCGAAAGGGGCCAGGGAAAGATTTGGTGGGTAGAAGCCCATTGAAAGGTTGAATGATCACCCGATTTTTGAAAAAAATATAGCAAAATGATCTGATGTAGGTCGAGATAAGAAGAGAAATCGATGAAAAGATGACTGCGTATGGAAAGATCTGAGAATAGCCAGAATAGGCTCACGGATACGAGCAAGAGTATGATGGAACTGACGAGACCCAGCAGCAAAACTGCCATGGAAATTGCCATGAATCGGGGCCTCGAATCGATGAAGCCCGAAGGCGAGCGAATCTGCTATGACCCTTATGCGGCCCATTTTATCAATCCGGACATATTGGAATGGGAAATCCGCAACTTGGATAAGGCAAAGGCGATGAGAGAAGAGCGCGAACGGCTTGTTCCTGGGTCCCAAAATTATTTTGATGATTTCGTAAATAGTGCCATCATGGTTCATTCAGCGGGATGCTATTTGCCCACGCAGCATCAAAATTTTCTTTTATATGATTGACCAATTCATCTTGAAGATAAATTGTACACATATAATAGGGGGGTTCGCCCGGATCAAGACTCAGCACCCTCCGATAATCACTGGCTAGGTAGGGGCCGGTCTCATTATAGTATATCGTCTGCCTCGTTGTAGTGTAGACTACAGGCGTGAATCTTACTTCAATTTGGTCATGATAGTCTTCATATAGCTTCATATATCTATGGAGCCTTTGTTCAAATACAGGTCCATATTCTCTAATTTCTGCGTCCTCATCTTTTAATATCTTTCGTTTTGTATTTAGGTCATATAGCACTCTTTCAGTCATTCCTTGTTTCAATGCTTTTTCGAGGTATTCCAAAGAATCAGGTGCCATTAATGGTTCCACATTATTTATCATAATATCTAGTTTATTAGTATAATTATAATTAAAAATATTAACTCCTCCGCGCCACATCCAATAGACATTGAATAGTCCGGAAATGCTCCCTTTTTCTATACCCAGTCCATATTTTTTAAAGTTCTTTAGATAATATCCATATAATTCATTCACGTTGGCCTTTCGAAAAGCCATCTCGTCAGGCTGTTTCCAGTACACCATTATCTTATCTTGGTTCTCTTCCCAGATCATTTCGGGGTTCACCGGCAAATACGCTTCACGATCGAAGTCTACGTCGGCATTTTCTGTAAAATAAGTCTTGCCAATTAGCCCATATCTTAGCAATTCTCGTCTCCCAGACTGCAGAGCTTGCCTATTGACCTCATTTCCATAGATTGCCTGAGCCTCATTTAAAATTCCCTGAAAGTTTGTGGGAAAATTTATTATCAAATTAACATAATATATTGAGGCTGCCCTGGGGTTCTCGAATTATAGGCCTCTAAATATCGGAGAGAAGGTCCTAATCATCTCATACATATCGTGTAATAGGCAATTTAGTTGCATTTAAACATGTCTGATCAAAAAGCAGTAGATTTGTATTTGGTTTGTATTATCGCTTGGCTCCATGTTTCGATAGGTTGCTATGGAACGATGGGATAAAGCTAATTGGGAATAATCCCAAGGTGCTCGACGGTATTCGTATATAATCCCTAATGGATACTTTATCTATATATGCAATTTACGCGCACCAGCTTTTTTGAAAACCAGGCGTATTGTGTAAAAGTCATTATTTGCAGATAACAACAATTGCCAAAAGAAGCAATTATCTCAAAATAGGAAAAATTGCTTAAAATGAAATTGCAAATAACGACAATATTTTCCTAATTTTGCATCATTGAGAAAAAGAATTTAAATATCATTAGCTCAAATAGCGTCGTAACAGGAATAAGTCATACAGACGAAGTGAAAATAGTTGATAATTTGGAGGCTATACATTGGGCATAAGCGACGTCATACCTGTTCCGGCTAAAATTGATGAGGAGATGGAAAATTGGAGCATTTTCGGTCAGCCTATGGCCGATGTGTGGTTTACAACCACAGAGAAGATCCATTAGATCATTGATATGGGGCCTATCAAGAACATTTTCAACTGGGGCAGAAAGAACTCGATATATCCTTTGGCACAGCCCATAGGATGCTGCGGCGTGGAGATGCTTGTCTTCTGCCTCGCGCCCTATGACTGTGATCGGTTCGGAATAGTTCCCTGGGCCAATCCCAGGCATTCTGATGTGATGCTCATCACCGGCTACATTACCAGGAAGTATCTTCCTGCCATCAAGAACCTATGGGAGCAGATGCCTGAGCCCAAGTGGTGCATAGCAATTGGCGAGTGTGCCATATCAGGCGGACCGTTCTATGATTCCTATAATATCATCCAAAACACGGCAGAATTCCTCCCGATTGATGTTTTCATACCCGGGTGCCCGCCTAGACCTGAGCAGTTTATTGAGGGCTTTCTGAACATTCAGGAAAAGATCAAGCAGCGTAAAGACAAGCGAGACTATTGATGAGGCACCTTTCCTGACCGAAAATGAGGTTCCAAGATCCATTATATGAAGATATAGCATTGACAGAATTAGCAGCTTAAAACTCCAAGCTCGGTAGGGTGATAGAATGAACCAAACTGAAAAGATGAACAATGGTATCGATATTCCAGGATGTGTACGCAGCCTCTTAAATGGTGAGAGGGCTTGGCTTTGGAGCCCTCTTGCCAATGTTGCCGTGGCCGCCCGGATTATTGGGGATGTATTTGAGAAGGACCTTATAACGTCGCCTAGTACTGTCCGTCGTATGGACCCTATTAGAAAATCACAACCGCGGACTGACATACGATTTTATATACCCTGCATCTGTTTACCCAAGTTTTGTTTGTGGTGGTGACGTCATATTAAACCCATTCTACAGGTGGCATTGGATCTTCTGGAGCTTGACAGATCAATTCAGATAGCTAAAGAGGCTGTCTCGGGAGGCGCAGACTGGATCGAGGCTGGAACTCCGCTCATAAAGAGCGAAGGAATGAACTCTGTGCGCGAGATGAAGAAAGCCCTTCCTAGAACCAAGATCGTGGCGGATATGAAGACGGTGGACACCGGCTTCACGGAAGTGGAGATGGCCGCCAAGGCCGGAGCGGATATAGTGGCCATGCTTGCTTCCTCAGACAATTCCACCATAGAGGAAGCTCTGCGCGCAGCGCGCCAGTTCGGCGTACAGTTCTGGAAAAAATAGCCCCTAATTGCATAAACTGTGGTCATTGCGAGGTTTTCTGTCCTGCAGGAGCCCTTAAGCTAAATCTAGCACCGGATGAAAAGTTCAGTGAAAAAATTGGAGCAGAAGATATTCTACCAGATCATTTGGGTATTTATCTGAAGAGCAGGCGCTCGATCCGGAATTTCTCTCTTCAAAAGGTGGAAACGAAAAAGATCAAGCAGATGTTGGATATCGCCCGGTATGCCGCATCAGGCTGCAACTCTCAGCCAGTACAATGGCTTGTCGTGTATGATGAAAATGTGGTGCGTCGACTGGCAGAATTAACAGTTGATTGGATGAGTTACCTTTGTGAAAATAAAGACCCAATGAGTGCTGTTCTGCTTTCATTGAAAGCTGCATGGGACCATGGAATTGACCCTGTCTGCTGGAATGCGCCTCATATCTTGATTGCACACATTCCCGAGAAACATCCATCCGCCCCCATTGACAGCATCATCGCGCTGACCCATTTCGACATCGCAGCACCAGCGTTCGGCATAGGAACATGTTGGGCAGGGCTTCTGACATATGCTGCCCAGTCGTGGAAACCCCTGCAAGATATGCTTGCATTGCCACAGGGACGCGTGATTTCTTATGCCATGGTGTTTGGCTACCCACAGTATAAGACGCGTCGCATCCCCCGACGAAATCCGTCGAAGATTGTTTGGATGTAGCCGCATGAACTAGAAACAACACCGAATTGATGAATCTAAAGACTGGAAATTGGATTATAGTGAAAGGAGATGATTGTGAATGGAAAACTCAAGCGATTTCAAGAATGATTTTAAGAAGGCTATCGAGAGATTCCTAGAAACGGCAGGCCCTGGATGCAAATCTGCAGAACGAGTAGCCATCCTTAGGGCTTATGAATCACAAAAGCCCGCCGGAGAGCGAATCTGCTACGATCCTTATGCCATCCATTTCGTAAGTCCAGGGATATTGGAATGGGCTGCCTGCAATCCGGATAAAGCAATGGCATTGCAGGAGATGAGTGATCGCCTCTTTCCAGGACTTGACAACTTCGTTATTACCAGGGTCAGATATTTTGATGATTTCGTAACGAGGTCTATAGATGCTGGACTTGAACAGCTCATTATCCTGGGTGCAGGATATGATTCTCGTGCTTACAGGATCGAAGAGCTAAAGAAGATAACCACTTTTGAGGTGGACCACCCGGTCACTCAAGCCGTAAAGATCGAAAAGGTGAAAAGCATCTTCGGCTCGCTTCAGGACCATGTAGTATTCGTCCCAGTAAATCTTGGAGCCGAAGACCTTGGCCGAAGGTTGCTGGAGAGGGGGTATAAACCGTCAAAGAAATCTCTATTTCTCATGGAGGGGCTCTCATATTTCCTGCCACCCCATGTGGTGGATGAGATTCTGCTCTTTATTGCAAAGAATTCTGGCAAAGGTAGCTCTCTCATTTTAGATTATTATCCCAAATCTGTAATTGATGGATCTTATGAGCTGGATATAGTTAAGAATATCCATAGTCTGTTGGCACAACTGGGAGAGCCGCTGCAATTCGGTATCGAGGATGGGACTGTAGAGGCATTTCTTGCACAGCGCGGATTTTCCCAGATTCAGAATGCAACAAGCGAGGATTTTAAAAAGGCATATTTCCATGGAGTAAACAAAGATAGAGCGGTGATTAATCTGCTATCGATCGTCCATGCAGCCATATAATGGATTTAAGATGTGAAATGAAGATGAGAACGTGATGGTTACAAAGTACATAATAACCTCCCCCGAATGCACCGATATCCTTCCATCGGACATAGCCACGATGGTCTATGATTCAAAATGTAGCGTAAACGTCAAAGAGACCTGCTTTGGAGCAATCATCAATGGCGAGGAGGACGCGATCAAGTCGCTGGTTGAGGAGATCAGGGGCCTCGACCCATCTGGGATTTTCGTAAAGGACCGATGCTTCCCCCCAGGAGATCGCAGGCGCTGCCGAGGACCTACCTCCGTCTCTCCTAATAAAATAGTCTCATCAGCTTTTGGTCGCCGGGGCGGAGGTGCCAGGACAGGTTATATTATGATCGAGGCCGAGTCTAAGATGCTGCCCATGATCTCCCGAGCGCTCGCCGCAACAAATGAGGGGGCAGTCCCAGCGAAGAAAAAGCCACTTATGCCGAATAAACTTGAGGAAATTATCAAATATGAGTTTTTCTGAGATGCAAAAATTTTGCTGATAAGATCAGAGTACCATCATACTTCATCCAGTTCAATGCTGTTCCCCCAAGCAGCTTCAAAATTTTCTCTTATATGCTCGATTAAATCTCTTTGAAGATAAATCGTACCTAGATAGTACGGTGGTTCCTTGGGATCAAGGCTCAAGAGCTTCCTGAAATCACAGGCCCAAAATGGTCCATCATCGTTGTACCATATAG
>CABMDX010000174.1 GCA_902385025.1 uncultured archaeon
CCTGGAGCTTATAAAAGTTCATGATCCTGATGTGATTCTCCTCCCCAGGGCAGATCTATGGATGCAGCTCATCGTGCAGAAGGCCAAAAAGTATGACATTGACAATCCCCTCAGCCGCAGCGGCTGGTTTCGGCATATGGCTGCCAGATCCTACTGGAGCTATGGTCAGGTGAAATACAGGAGCGGTGCCCTGATACCAGAGGGCAGAGTGCTGATAGACACAGAAAGCAGCTTCACCTATCAGGAAGGGCGCCTCAAGGGCATCTTGCTTGCCGCGCGCCTCTCAGGCCTCTCTCCAAATCTGACTGCTCGCCTGACTCCAGGAACCCTCATCTCCTCTTTTGAGGTCTACGAGGCCCTGCGCCGGGGCCTGGCAGTGCCCTTTCGCAAAAAGGACACCGAGCGCATTCGCGATTTCCGGGAACTGAAGAGCGCAGATAAAGGCGGCATGATGTTCCAGCCGGAGCCCGGGCTTTATGAAAAGGTGAGCGAGATAGACTTCACATCCCTTTATCCTTCCATCATCGTCAAGTACAACCTCTCTCCCGAGACCCTGGAGCATCCGGAGAAGAAGGGCTTTCTGTCAGGCGCAATCTCGCCCCTGCTCAACTTGCGCATAGAGACCAAGAGGCGAAAGAAGCTGGATGCGGAGTATGCAGGTCTCGACTCTGTCCTGAAGTGGATGCTCGTCACCTGCTTTGGCTACACCGGCTACAGAAACGCCAAGTTCGGCCAGATCCAGGTGCACGAGAGGATTACGGCCCTCTCCCGCGAGATTCTCATGCAGATCAAAGGAATCGCAGAGGAGATGGACAAAGAGGTTCTGCACGGCATCGTGGACTGCCTCTGGGTGAGGGGCGGCGACCTTCAGGGCTTCAAGGAGGCGGTAGAAAAGGAGACCGGCATACTGACGGAGATGGACGCCTATGATTGGATCGTCTTCCTGCCCCAGGCGGACGGCTCCGGAGCCTACAACCGCTACTTCGGCAGGCTTTCCACTGGCAAGATGAAAATCCGGGGCGTCATGGCCAGGCGAGGCGACACGCCCGAATATGTGCAGAGGATGCAGCAGGAGCTGTTCGATCTTCTGGCAGGGGCAGGCAGCCGCAAGGAGATTTGCCAGGTGCGGCCCCAGGCTCAGGCTATTCGCAAAAGATACCAGGATGGACTGTCAGGTGCAGAGATCCGGGAGCTGGCCATCCACCGCCGGGTGGGCAAGCTGAGCTACTCTCGCAGGTGTGCCGAGGGCTCGGCTGTTTTGGCGCATGCGAAAATGGGAATTCGTCTTGCTCCGGGCATGGAGATGAGCTACGTGGTGAGGGACGCAGGGCGGTGGGAAGTAGATCCGGAAGGCTATGCAACAGAATATGATGACAGGTATTATGGAAAGCTGCTGGAAAAGGCATGGTTGGAGGTGGCAATTGCATTTGAATGCAATTGATCGAAACCTATATATCTCGGCAATTGTCTATATACATTAAGGCGAAAGTCGATGAGAGTTTCCTTCCTACCTCCTTTACCCTTCTTGACTTTTGCCTCCCTCCTATTCGCTATTGGCCCACAAATTTAAATAGTTATAGATGATAATATATTGTTGAGGCACAGCAAGCTCAGACCGTCACCGATCGAGAAACGGTCGCATGATGACGGGTCCCCTGTGAAAAGGGGCGCTGATAAAAAATGCGCTGATCCTGTCTGTGTCTCGCTTCTATGCCTTCCATTTTATGGTATTGCCCTTCATCTTTAATACACCATTTTTTTCCAGGATCCGCGCAATGTCCTGGGCAACATCGCTGGCATCAATCGTCATGAGATCTTCTTCTTCGCCGACATCGATAATGCACCGCTCCATAAAGTCCTCCATATCCAGCTTCCCTTTTTCCGGATTCTCTACCAGGTCATCTATCAATAGCCCCAGAGCCACGATCTGAAGGTATTCATCCTGGTATTCCTCCTGGAACTCCTCGTCGATCTCCCGGAAAAGCGGTGCATGTAGCTCATCTATGAAAACCTCATGCATCTTGACAAGGTCAATATCCAATCTTTTCCTGAGCATGGGATCTTCATCGAGATCGAAATTATCGCGTGGTACTGGAATGCTGACGAGTGGGTCATCAAGGCGATTGCCGAGCGGCTCTCCTGGCGTGATCTCGTTGATTTCAAGCACATTTTTGGCAAAATCCAGGGCCACTAAATTTTCTGCCATGGAAATCACCAACTCAGCTCTGATTTCCTCTTCAGACTCCTCAGAGGGCTCATTATGGCTATCAAATTCATCCCTCTTTTTCTTCCATTCGGGATCCAGTTCAGTTAAATAGAGATCCAAGAAGGTCTCCTGCTCGGATGTCTTTTCCGCGGCAGCTCTGAGTGCCCCCAGGAAGCGCTCAAACCTTTCAATATTCTCAAGCTTTCCTTTCATCTCGCTCATTCTGCCGTACAAGGAATGTGTAAAATCGGTCCTGGCACGGATGACTCCACGGAGATCTACCTTGAATCCGGCGCCTTTCAGATAGTCAGCGATGGACTTGGCTTCATCCTCATCATATTCTCCCAATTTGAACATAATGTTCGGATCAATTATCCTGGCATATTAGGCTTGCCAGCGGCACCCTCGATCTTTGCAGAATAACAAAAAAGAATTAATGTGAATTGCAGGATATATATCCTGGATTACTATGCTCGACATCTTAAGATCGCGGCGCAGCATCAGATGCTATAAAGATTGGAAAATTGAACCTGAGAAGATCGAGCAGCTCAAGGAAGCTGCTTTGCGCGCTCCGTCATCACGAGGCATCAATCCATGGCGTTTTCTATTCGTCACGAATAAAGCCATGCTGCAGGAGCTGTCCAGAGCCAAGGAAAGCGGCTCAAGCTTCCTGAAAGGAGCGCGTCTGGGAGTGATCGTCTGCGCCAATGCAGACGAATCTGATGTCTGGATCGAAGATTGCTCCATTGCTTCAATTATCCTGCAGCTCACAGGCCAGAGTCTGGGGCTGGGCTCCTGCTGGATTCAGATCCGAAATAGAGCTCACAGCAGCAGCATTTCAGCCGAGGATTATATAAAAAAAGTCATGCACCTTCCGGATAACATGCTGGTGCTCTCTATGATCTCTTTCGGCTATCCGGATGAGGATAAACCGCCCGTTCCAAGGGAGCAGCTTGAATATGAAAAGATCTTGTACGGGTAGCAGACAGGCATTATGATCTCCATTCGGAAATCCTTAATAGCAACAATACCATTAATGAAAAGGAATGGCGCAGGCGATAGAATTGGATAATAAGAGCAGCTTACTTCTCGTTGGAACAATTGTGCTGGCAGCAATGCTTTCGGCACCATTGGCTGGAGCCTATTGCTCAGTGGGAGGATGCGGTAGCGGCGAAGATTCATGGCTGGCATCAGCTCAATCCTTCATCAGCTCGGACGTTCCAACCGTTGGAGCGGCCCAGAATACGAATGCACAGTACTCCAGCTTTAAGGAGGGTGCTAATGCAACCGCCGCCACAGTGAATAAAACCATGGATAGTATGGCTCCCAAGATCAACCTGGATTATGTGCCGAGCAGCGAGTCCAGGTCGAACCTTTTCTTGAAAGGAGAGCTTCTCAAGCCTTTGGAGAGCTTTTCCGGGAGAGATGTAATAGTGGACGTCTCCAACCAGCGCTCCAAAATTAATTCTCACATCAGAGGCGCCATCACCATGCCCTCAAAGAGCCTGCTCTATGACAACGGGACACTGCTGCCGGACCTGCAATCTGCGGCGATACTTGGCGCAGCCGGTATCTCTCAAGACGATGCAGTGGTCGTATACGGTGATAACTTCAGCTCAGGTGAGGCAACCTTTGTTTTATGGCGGCTGAAAACTCTTGGCCACAAAAATGTCAGAGCTCTGGATGGCGGCCTGGATGACTGGAACGCTGCCAGCCTTCCCATGGAAATTAAGAAGAACACGAGACCTCAGACCCAATATTCTCTCGATTTGAGGCCCGAGCTTTTGGCGGATTATGGTTATGTCAAGTCCGGCGTGCCCCAGATAGTGGACGCCAGAGGTTTTCTGGACTATGGCAAGGGGAGAATAACCAACGCCTTCCTGATTACTCCCGAGTCGGTCTTAAGAGATGGAAGGCTCAAGACTGGAGAAGAGCTCAATGATACCTTTGCCAAGCTGGATAAAAGCCGAACCGTGGTGGTCTACTCCAGCGATTTCAACAGCGCTTCACTGGTCTGGTATGCACTGCAGCTCATGGGATTCGACACCCGAATCTATACCTGGCAGGATTGGCAGGCCCATGAGGTATCTCAGACTGCATAAGGAGACAGGAAGCCTTTGGAGATGCGATCTGATCAGGCCAGCATCGCTGAATAAGCCCCATGCTAGCGACTTTTTTCCAGGCTCTCCCTGACGCGCGCCGAAAGTCGCTCCAGCGAGCTTTTGGTGCATTGGCGCCTATCGCAGGGTGAGAAGTCCTTCGGACTGCAGCCTGCGAGAAGGTCCATAACTCGATCCGCTATATCAAAGGCTTCAAGCTCCTCAAGCCTTTGCAGGAAGAGCGAGGCGCGAGAGTTGAATGCCCGGCATTTCGCGGGATCCGAGACGCTGCTCTCATGAAGATCGTAAAGCTGATCCAGCTCTTCTGAGATTTGCTTCCAGGTTTGCCTGTCCATTGTCAGTCCTGATTTTCGATACTATGACATATCAAGGCTATGCCTCGGAAAATGGCCCATGAAATATGCAGGATAAAGAGCGATTGGCCAGAAGGAAATGGACCGAGTGAATATCCTGAATGGACGAAATGGATACATTCATGCATTTCGATCATATCCCGACCTAATTCTAAGCCTCAGTAGATGCTTAATTTCTGAATTTGCGGCAAATATCACAATTTAGGAAATTTAAATATTAATAAAACAACCGCTATCATTAAATATACATTTTACTGAAATGAGCTTTCAGCCAAATAGACAATTTGGCCAACAGGAAGTAGGTGAGCTAAATGATACAGAAATCCGATGCAATGATTCAGTATGAGAAAGCAGCCGGCGAACTGATGAAGAACCGACCAAAGAATCGCAATGAGAGCGTCATGCATTTAGAAGTCAGAAACTTCGTCGCAGGGGGCGCGATAATTTTCGTAGTTCTTATCGCAGCCGCTACAATGATACGCTTTTGATACTGGGAGACAGGCCGGTGGGCTAGCCTGCCGGTAGATATTTCTTATTCTGCGATTTCTTGGTTTTGGCATAGAATCTATGCATATCGGGATGGGCATCACGATTGAAGC
>CABMDX010000175.1 GCA_902385025.1 uncultured archaeon
CTTCCCCGGTAGGCTGAGCCCGCATGATCTCCGACATTTCCCTCGATATGCAGGAGGCCGCCCTTCATCTCCATGCCCGCCCATGAGCCTGCATTGCCCCTCACAAGAATGCTGCCTCCGGCCATCTCTGCTCCGATGTGCATGCCAGTCGAGCCCCTGATCTCAATCCTGCCTGCCTTCATGCCCTGTCCTATGCGTTTTATGCGAGAGACATCGCCCTCAATGATAATGGCAGTCTCCTCTGCATTGCCGCTTCCATCTGCCTCGACCTCGAAGAAATCGCTTAAAGGATGCTTCACTGGTCCCTGCCATAGCTGCAGCTTCTCAATCTGATCGGTCTTCAGGCCGGAAAATGTATCGGGCCGGATAACCTCCGCCTCGACGGTGATTCCAACCAATCCTTTTGGTTTGAGAAAGATTTCCGCCATTTGCATCACCTCCTCACCACTGCTTCCAGGGGCTTGTTGACCTGAATCGCAACAGGATTTTTCAGATACTTTTCCGGTACTGGATAGTTGGCAAAGCCCACCGTGTAGTACTTGAACCAGTCTTTCACATCGGCCAGCATTTCTTTCTCCAGGAGTTCATCTACATAAGGCCGGCAATAGTACCTGCGTCCTTGTGGCACCGCCATGATCTCCCCTTTTCGCGCTATGATCTGGCCATCCTTGATGGTATAATCCGGGCGGGAGAACTTCTGCATAATTGTGGCCGGATCATTCACATTCAGCCTTGTCGGATCGATGTCATAAATTGTCACATCTCCATCTGCACCGATGCCCAGGTGGCCTTTGCAATAAGCCATGCCTATGGTGCGCGCGGAGTTGGCACGGGTGATGATAGCGATCTCATAGAGGCCCAGCTCCCGGTCCACGCCGCCTATGCTCGATTTATCAAGCGCCCACTTATGGCATCCCTTGGCAGTCTCTTCCCTTGCCTTCTTGGACATAAGCCAGGTGATGAGCTGCGGATACTGGGTGAAGATTCCGCCGTTGGGATGATCGGTTGTCATGATGGTCTTCCAGGGATCATCAATCAGGAGCAGTACCTCCAATCCGACTGCCCACATGACGCTATGAACAGGAGAGCTCTTGAGGTATGCCAGGGCAAGAACGCCTGCCCCGCATTCCATTTCAATATCAGTATTCGACCACTTCTGACCAGTGAGCATGTAGAGGTCATGCTGAGCCGGTGCATCGCCTGTCATGGTTGTGGCCGGACCGAAGGGAACAGAACCGCTATAGATTACAACATTATCCACCTGGTTGATGTACTTTGCCAGATCCGGTGCCCCTGAGCAGAAATCCCTCCAGGAAGATCCTCCATAAGAGCTGAACTGGGCATGGGCGAGATAAACAGTCTGCTTTCTTCTGGCGCTCTCACGGGTCTCGGCCCACTCCAGCTCTGTCTTGTTATTCGGCTCGAGCCCTGAGGTTATCATGAGCGAGTCTCTGGCAACTTCCCAATTTCCAGGATGCCCCAGATTATTGGCATGCAGATGCAAAGACATGGGCAGCCCAAGCATCTCATTTGCCTCAGAGAGGCCCTTGATGATCTCGCGGGGCGTGATTTCAAAATGAATGTTAGGCTCATCAAGGCCGTGAACATTCTTGGCCCAGCCCCAGTTCTCAACTCCTCCTGGGTTGACGCATTTTATGCCGTAGGCCTTGTGAGTTCTCATCATCCAGGCGATATATGCGGCAGCCTTCTCTACGTTGCCTTCCTTCAGGTAGCGCATGACAAACCAGTTATTGCCGAAGACCATATATGCGCCCATATCCAGGATGGGAGTCGAGCGCATCTCCTCATGAGTATGGCGTGCCTCAAGAGGCGGCATGGCAGCCTCAAAGACAGTGGTGTAGCCCATGGCCGCATAGTCGTAGCCCTGTTTATAGACGGAAGGGACTGTGTAGCCGCTACCGGAATGAGTTACGGCGGTCTTTGCACGCGTCGACTTGTAATGGTCCTCAGGACGCATGAGCCGTCCGGCATTTACCTTGGCGCCGGCCACATGAGAGTGAGAGTCAACTCCACCGGGCATGACCGTCTTTCCCGAGGCATCTATGACGAGTGCATCTCTGGCCTCAGCTCCGGAGAGCTCAGACACTACCTTTCCGTTCTTTATGAATATGTCCTTTATCTCCCCGTCTATTGCATTAAGCGGATCGAAGACATAGCCGTTCTTAATAATAGTAGCTATAGCCACTTCAGACCACCTCCCTTCTTTCGAGCCATATTGCCTCTACTGGACAGATCATGCTGCAAGTGGCGCACGAGCCGCAGACTTGCTGATCGACTATCGACACCCTGCCGTTGACGACTTCCAGCAGGGCCTTTTTTTCGAGAAGGTTGAGGTGTCCTGCAGCGAGATGCGGATCGGCCAGGGCATTGACAGGGCAGGCGATGACACAGTTCCCGCAGCCCAGGCATGCCTCCTCATCGGTCTTGAGAATTGACGTCAGAGTAGGCCACGGTGCCGGAAGAGAGAGTCTCTTTTCCAGCGCACCCTTGCCCTTCATCTGCGGCACGATCGCAGTCTTACGAACGCTTATGGCCCGCACCGGACAGGCCTGGGCACAGGCGCCGCAGTATATGCAGGCGTCCTTGCGATGTGTGACCTTCTCCACGATCTCGCCCTTCTTCCATTCTTTATTGAAGAGGGCATTTGCCGGACAGGTATGAATGCATGTCCGGCAGGCCTGGCAGACATTATCATCCCTGAAGAACTCGCCGACAAAAGGCTTCTCAAAGGTTATGGCCCCCACGGGACAGACGGAGGCACACCAGCCGCAGTGCACGCACCGGTTGAGGTCGACGAGCGTCTTGCCCACCAGCTTCAGGCTACCGTCATCTGCCAGATGCCGCCATTTTTGCTCAATGCATGCTTGCGGACAGACCTCGACGCACAGGCCGCAGTGAACGCACATATCAGAGACCGTTGTGGGCTTGAGGGCTTTATTCAAGTATGATTCGTCGCTCTGCGCTTTTCCTGCTACCCTTACCTCCAGCGCGCCCGTCGGACAGACGCGGGCACACATCGCACAAAAGACGCAAGCTCCGCTCTTTCTCTTTTCGATAAAGTCCTTCTCGATAAGGCCGCGAGCTACTGCACCCACTGAGCCAATGACAAGCTCTCCTTTAGGACAGACTTGAACACATGTTCCACAGCCGATGCATTTTTCCGGCAGATAGACCTGCGATTTGTCATCCCTGGATTCCAGCAAAACCTCTAACATCCTTCACCCTGCCATATGATGGGCTAGGTTGTTGGCAGGGATGGGTTATGAAGGTTTTCATGATCAAGACATTTTGCACAAAGGCAGTCACCTTCTTTATCAACTTTTATATTTGGTTTAATTTATTTTGTAATGATTGGCGAGCTAGTTGCCGGGAATTGCCGTTCTGATCGGAGGGCTAATTGCGAGATATTTGCAAATTCTAAAATTTATAAAAAATAGCAGTCTTTTCGCGATATGGCAAAGCCCGGGTCCAATAAATCAAAATTAAGCCAAAGGAGAAATACGGATCTAATTAAATTTACTCTACTTTCCAAGTTTTAACTGGAATAATAATTAAATTTTTATGCTAAAACCCCGATAATCTTATAGGGAGTTGCATGAATAAGCTTGTGAGGGTACCATTAAAGCTCAACCCATATTTAGCGAGCTTCTCTTAGCTCTTTACCAGGCCAAGTTATGTTTCATTCTGCCACATGACCACAACTATAGCCGTATGTGATAAATCTAAGACCGTATTCAATCTTCATGAAACCATGGCCGATGACAATAAGGACAAGAAAGGGC